>JAUZPT010000300.1 GCA_030705745.1 Bacillota bacterium
TCATACGAAAACGAAAAATTTCTAAATTCAATATTTCCATTTTCGATTTCCAGCTGTTTTTCGCCAATTTGCAATGGCTCGATATTATCTTCGTCCAATAGCTTAAAAACCATCGATCCGGCGACAATCGCCTGCTGGTAAAGTGATAACCGCATCATCATCTGGGTAATTGGCTCGAAAAAACGGTCAAGATAATTGATAAACGCGTAAACAACACCTATTTCTATTTTGCCGCTGAAGGAAGTGACACCGAAGTAGCTTAAAACAATGATCAATCCAAACATATAGACAAGATCAATCGCTGGCCTTAAAAGCAAGCCGTCGATTTTTAAATTTTTCATTCCCGCTTGAAAATGCATATTATTGATGCTTCCGAATTCATTACGCAGCCTTTTTTCCTGACGAAATACTTGAATAATGGCCATTCCCTGAAGCGATTCCGCAAGTTTTGCATTTAACTGGCTAAGCCTTTCGCGCATATCCAGATAATATTTTGAACTATATTTCCGGTATAAATGCATGACGAAAAGGACAATTGGAATAAACACAACACACAACAGTGCCAATTTCACATTCAACATAAACATGGCAACAAAAATTCCACCAAGCAAAAATCCGCTTTGAATGAATGAAGCAAGGACGGTAACGAACATATCCTTAATCGCTTCCGTATCATTTGTGACACGCGAAACGATACTGCCCGCAGGTGTTTTATCAAAATATTTAAGGCCCAGTGACTGCACCTTTGAAAAAAAATATACTCTCAACTGCTGAATAATATAAAGTGCAATTTCCTGAAATTTGATTAGTTGAAAATACAGCACAATTACTTTAAAAATTTGAATTCCCATATATGCAGATCCAAGGATCAACAATGGTTGAAAGTCCATTTTCTTCGGTGTAAGATGGTCGTCGATAAATATTTTCACAAGATAAGGGCCTGCGATATCAGCAAGCGTCGACAGTAAAAGAAAGCTGAATGCCCAAAAAATCGATTTTTTATGCGGTTTCGTATACGTTAATAGACGAAAGAGAATCTTTCTTTGTTCCTTTTCGGACAATACCTCCGTTTTTTCCATGTTAGTGACCTCCATGCTCAACCAACTCTTCTAATTGCTGGCGTAAAAACATTTCCTTATACCAGCCTTCTGCATTCATTAACTGTTCATGTGTTCCGCGTTCCGTTATCGTTCCATTGTCAAGGACAAGGATCAAATTTGCATGCTGGATGGCACTTAAACGGTGGGAAGTAATGATCGTTGTTTTTCCTTCACGATTTTGTTTTAGCGCTGATAATATTGCTTCCTCTGTCTTGGCGTCGACTGCGGAAAGTGAATCATCCAGGATCAATACTTCGGGATTCATCATAAGTGCGCGCGCGATCGATATTCTTTGCTTTTGGCCTCCGGATAATGAAACGCCACGCTCTCCGACAACCGTCGCATATTGATCGGTAAATTGCAGAATATCTTCATGGATATTCGCAAGACGTGATGCATTATGTATTTCATCTATACCAGCGCTTGGATTTGTAAAAGCAATGTTCTCTGCAATTGATGCGGAAAATAAAAAATGGTCCTGCGGTACGTATCCGATTGCTTCCCGCAATTTTCCGAGTTTATATTCCTTGGTTTTTTTCTCTCCAAACTCGATAGATCCTTTTTCGATTTCATACTCCCGGATTAATAGCTTTAATAACGTCGTTTTCCCTGCCCCTGTCTTTCCGACGATACCAAGCGTCTCTCCCTCCATTAACGAAAAATAAATATTCGATAAAACAGGAGTCGTTTCTCCCGGGTATGTAAATTCATCGATTTCATAATGGATATCTCCGCTCGGAACATCATCTGATGCAAATTCTTCATCCAAAATGTCGATTTTTTCACTTAGTAGTTCTGAAACACGGTCATAGGAAGCACGCCCACGCTCGACAATATTAAATAACCAGCCAAAAGCGAGCATCGGCCATATTAATAATCCGAGATACGCTGTAAACGAGATGAGCTGCCCAATCGTCAATTCTCCACTTAAAACATACTTAGATCCAAAAACAATCGAGAGGAAAAAAGAAATGCCGACTATAATTGAAATGGTAGGGTCGAAAAGGGAATCAATTTTCGTCACGACGAGATTTTTTTGAACCACATCTTCGGACTGGTTGCGAAAATCTTCAATATCTTCTTTTTCCTGCCCAAAGGTCTTAATGACCTTAATGCCTGTAATACTTTCCTGCGTTTTATCATTTAAAGAGGAAAAGGCTTCCTGCGCTTTGTGAAAGGTTTTATGAAGCATATTTCCATACCAGCTCGTCAGAATTACCATGACAGGCATAGGAAGCAGGCAAATGAGCGTCAGCTTCCAGCTGATGGTAAATGCCATTGCAATAACGACAAAGCCTCCAGTGGACAGCGAGTCTACCAATGTCAATACGCCCGCTCCGGCTGTTTGCTGAATCGCTGAAAGATCATTTGTCGCATGTGCCATTAAGTCGCCAATTCTCCGCTTTTGATAGAACGATGGTGACATCGAAGTAAAATGTTCAAATAAGCGATTTCTCAATTGCTGGCTTAATTTCACCGATGATCCAAAAATCATAACCCTCCAGTAATACCTGAGCACATACATCGAAATGCCCACAGCAGCAAGTACCCCAATAGACTCAAGTAGCGTTGTTTTAGTAAGCGTGCCCTGCTTGACATGATCGGCGATAAACCCGATGACTTTTGGCGGAATCATTTGAAGCATTGCAACAAACAGCAATATCCCAACCCCCGAGAGATACGCTTTTTTTTCCTGCTTAAAAAACCATTTTAAGTCTAAAAAAATTCTCATGCAGTAACCTCCACAACCTTAAATATTTTGTGTGAATCTCCCCTCTTGTTGCATGAATATGATGCTACGATAACAACTACAAGGAAAAAACAACCAATACACCGAATGTTTATTTTATCAAATATTTATAAAATAAGGAATATTTTAAAAAATAATTAGTTCCATTATTATTTAGGAATTTCGTCCCTTAAATTATTAAAAATATCCCATTAAGGGTATTCAGTCTAAAACTTTGGTATTAGCATTAATCTACACAAAGAAAAAAGCACCCAACAGTTGAGTGCTTGTCCGTTACTATTTTGATTGCTTGTTCATGGCAGTCATCATCTGATTGATCTTCTTCTGTGATGGCTTCATTCCCATTTGCATCATCATCATCTTTAACATTTGTTCATTGATTGGTGGATTTTTCTTTAAGTAGCTCATCATATATCTGCGAGCAATGAAAAATCCTAGTGCTATACCGGCCACTAATGCCAGTATACCTACTAGAATGGCTATACCAGTAGTACCCATTAAAATTTCCTCCTTCATGTTGTCTAACATACAGTGTACTAGACCAACAGTAATTATACAATATGTGCTGATAATTAAACAAATTTTCTTTCCTTGATTGGCTTTAACCATCCAAAGCGGTTGTTTTCAAGATCGACTGCCAAAAAAGAAGATTCACATTTTCGAAGTACCTCAAAGAAAATCGTTTCTGCTTCATAGCTTCCATATCCATCGACGATAATTGAATCGTCCTTTACTTCCATCGTTGCCACACTTAGTTTTCCGTTTAATTCGATACTATATGTGCCATTTTCCACTTTGAATCCGCGTACCGTACCAAGCTTTTTTTGGATCAACTGGTGAAAGCGCAGTGCTGGAAGCTGTTTTGTAATATAGGCAATTTGTTTTTTTAATATAGAACGCATGTCTCCAGTCGTGTTTTCATATTCCTGGAATAGCTGAAAAAACATCCGTTCTCTTCCAAAGTAATGGGAGGCAAATTCATCTTCTATTAAATATAGCCGATACTTTCTCACCTAAATCTCCCCTTCGCCGCAAAACCTTCTTTTACTCATTATAAAAAAAGCACATGAAAACATTTGTCTTTCGGCGGCGAAAATTTCCGCTATTTTTGTCGAATTCCAAAATTTCTAACTATTTATACATTATATCTCATAAAATTGGAAAATAAATAGCCATTTTCTGTCTATTTTTTAAAAAGGCGCTTATTATCAGTATTGTTGATAAATCGTTTATTCGGAGCATTTTTATTGAGCAACTTCATCATAAGTGGATGAAGACTCAATCTCCTCGTGAGATGGCCCGATTATGTCTTCATGAGGTGGATGAAGACACAATCTCTGCAAAACGTAGCCTGATTATGTCTTCATGAGGTGGATGAAGACACAATCTCCGCAAAACGTAGCCTGATTATGTCTTCATGAGGTGGATGAAGA
>JAUZPT010000301.1 GCA_030705745.1 Bacillota bacterium
CAAGCGAAGCGATGTACCAAAAATGGGTAAATAATTCCGTGTTCAACGCGCCTAAAATGAGACCGGTTATCAAAAGGCTGATGCTTCCTATTTTCGCCATTTTCTCGATCCCAGCATTAACTATAAACGCGAATCTTGCCTGCGAAGTTGTTTTAGGGCGGCTCATTAAGATGGGTAATGCAAATGTTGCCCCTAACCCTGAAACTGCTGCAATAACATGCAATAAAACAATAAATCCGTAAAAAGACATAGTACTTTCCTCCTATAATAAAATGCCTAATCATCATACCAAAAAATGTGACGAAATTGTGAATTTTTTTTAAAAAATGTGACGTAGTGAGCAAAAATATAAATATATCAGTCTTTGAAGTGGAAATTTACAAGAAAAAAAGACAGGAAAATTAATTCCTGTCTTTAATGCTTTTATTAATGAATATCGCGGTAAACTCCGATCACTTTTCCTAAAATCGATACATTTCGAAGGATGATTGGATCCATCGTTGAATTCTCCGGCTGAAGGCGAATATAGTCCTTTTCCTTGAAGAACCTTTTGCATGTCGCTTCATCTTCTTCGGTCATTGCGACAACAATATCGCCGTTGTTCGCAGTCTGCTGCTGTTTAACGATAACATAATCACCGTTTAAAATTCCTGCTTCAATCATACTTTCTCCCATAATTTCCAGCATGAAAACTTGTTCATCCGCTGGAGCGAGCCTTTCAGGGAGAGGGAAATATTCTTCAACATTTTCAATTGCCGTGATTGGCTGACCAGCCGTAACTTTACCAATAATCGGAACGTTGACCACGTTGCTTTTTGGAATTTGCGAGTTTTCGTCGAACTCCAGTATTTCAATCGCTCTTGGTTTGGTCGGATCTCTCCTTATCAAACCTTTGCTCTCCAAACGGGCTAAATGTCCATGGACGGTTGAACTGGATGCCAGGCCTACCGCCTCTCCAATTTCACGGACGGAAGGTGGATATCCTTTTTTCTTTACTTCCCCTTTAATAAAATCCAATATATCTTGTTGGCGATTTGATATTTTTGCCATGTTAGGATGCACCTCGTATGGTTAATGTTGTCTTTATTATAGCATGTTCGGAAAAATGATACAAACATAAGTTCGAATTTGCTGTTGACACGAAACAAACGTTCGCTCTATAATGAAAATATAAATACGAACATATATTCTTAAAAGGGGAATGAACATGAAAAAAATATGGTCAAATTATTCCTATGCTATTATTCTAATTGTTATTAGCTGCATATCTGCGCTTTGTTTATCATTTAAATCGGACATGCAATCCGATAAAAAATATATTAAAGTAACAGTCGAACAAGGTGATACGCTTTGGGAGATTGCGAACAATTACACGTCAGGAAGTTCTTTATCTGGAGATCAATTCGTCAGTTGGGTGAAATTGCATAATCAAATCAATGGAGATCAAATATTTCCTGGCCAAAAAATTGTTGTACCTATCCCGAAAGACTTGTCCACCGTGGATGAGTTTGCAACCGCATCAGGAAAATAATTCATCACGAATAAAGGGAGCTGTTTCATCAACGTATGAATGCGATTATTTATTGCCGAGTGAGCACAAAGAAGGAAACGCAGGAAACCTCACTCGAACGCCAGGAAGAGGAACTCATACAACTAGCGGAACAATGCAAATTTACAATTGTTTCAATTATAAAAGAACAGGCCAGTGGATATGAACTAGAGCGAGACGGTATCCTTGAGCTTTTGGAACAGATGAAGTCTTCGGATGTTCATGCTGTTCTCATTCAGGATGAAACGAGGCTTGGAAGGGGTAACGCAAAGATTGCCCTTCTGCATTGTATTTTAAAAGAAGGTATCAAGCTTTACAGCATTTCTCATAATGGTGAATTGCAATTGGCTGAATCCGACTCGATGGTGCTGCAAATTGTTGGTATGGTGGAAGAATATCAAAGAAAGCTTCATAATATAAAAATCAAACGCGGCATGAAGCGAGCCGTTAATAATGGGTATAAGCCTGAACGAAACCTAAAGAATCAGGGAGAGGGAGCAGGAAGGGAGAAAATTGAAGTACCAGTGGAGGAAATTGTCCGTTTAAAAAAGAACGGACTGACGTTTGCAGAAATTGCTGCCACGCTGAGAGGATTTGGCTACAGCGTATCCAAAGCAACAGTACATAGAAGATATCAAGACTATACAGAGTCAATTACCGAGTAGACCTTTTGCCTTGTCAAAAGGTTTTTTTTTTTAGTAAAATCAATTGTCATATTCAAGTTTTTCATGTAATTTGAATCTGTTATCTGTGATTTAATCAAAAATAACTTGAGATAAATAAAAAAACTTAACGTGAAGGAAGGGGTATAGAGATGCTTTCAAAAGAGAAGATGGCTAGGATCAATGAACTGGCTAATAAGGCGAAAAGTAACAAGCTTACTGAAGAAGAAGCAAAAGAACAATCATCGCTGCGCCGGGAATATTTACAGGTTTTTCGCTCCTCAATGCTCGACACGATCACGAGCGTAAAAATCATTGATCCGGAGGGAACAGATGTCACGCCGGAAAAGGTGAAGGAAATTAAAAGAAGAAAAAATCTTCATTAATAGTGGAGGAGTACATTCAATGTATTCCTTTTTTCTTTTATGGTCCTCTTCTGTTTAATAAAGTAGGGAGGATTGTGGCAAACTAAGCGACATGTTTAGTTATTGAGCGGGGCAGATAGCTCAATTAGTTGAATTAATAGGAACTGAACTATAATATAAGGAAGTAATGATTATCCAAGGTACTAAGAAAGGATGTTTTTTTATGTTTGAAACGATTGATGCATTGTCAGTAACCTCCATTCGCACACTTTCTATCGATGCGATTGAAAAAGCGAATTCCGGACATCCAGGAATGCCGATGGGCGCAGCCCCAATGGCTTACACTTTATGGACTCGATTTATGAATCATAACCCTAAGAACCCAAAATGGTTTAACCGTGACCGCTTCGTTTTATCCGCTGGCCATGGCTCTATGCTGCTATACAGCCTGCTTCACTTATCAGGCTACCAAGTATCCATGGAGGATATAAAGCAATTCCGCCAATGGGGAAGCAAAACTCCAGGACATCCTGAATATGGCCATACAGATGGAGTAGAAGCAACTACAGGCCCACTTGGACAAGGAATCGCGATGGCGGTTGGAATGGCAATGGCAGAACGCCATGTTGCCGGCGTTTACAACAAAGAGAATTTTGAGCTTGTCAATCATTTTACATACGGCCTTTGCGGCGATGGAGATTTGATGGAAGGTGTTTCTGCGGAAGCAGCCTCACTCGCTGGACACTTGAAACTTGGACGTCTTGTCGTTTTATATGATTCAAATGATATTTCGCTTGATGGAGAGTTATCTCAATCTTTTTCTGAAAGCGTGAAAGACCGTTTTAAAGCGTATGGATGGCAATATATCCGTGTAGAAGACGGCAATAACCTTGAAGAAATTGCAAAAGCGTTGGAAGAAGCAAAAAGTGATACGGATCGTCCAACAATGATTGAAGTAAAAACGGTTATCGGTTATGGCTCTCCGAATCGTTCAGGTTCTGCAGATGTTCATGGTGCACCGCTTGGAGCAGATGAATTGAAGCTGACAAAGGAAGCATACAAGTGGACGTTTTCTGAGGATTTCCATGTACCTGAAGAAGTGTACAGCCATTTTAAAAGTATGATCGCTGAACACGGCGAAAAGAAAGAAAAAGAATGGAACTCTTTATTCGCTCAATACAAAAATGAGTATCCGGAACTTGGAAAACAATTGGAATTGGCGCTTCGAAATGAATTGCCTGAGGGCTGGGATAAGGATATTCCTGTTTACAGTGAAGGAAAAAGCCTAGCAAGCCGTGCGTCTTCGGCTGAAGTGCTAAATGGTATTGCGAAGAACTTGCCAACATTCATGGGCGGTTCTGCTGACCTTGCAGGTTCAAATAAAACCTTAATTAAAGGTTCAAAAGATTTCATGCCAGAATCGTTTGAAGGCCGCAATGTATGGTTCGGTGTCCGCGAATTTGCAATGGGTGCTGCACTGAATGGAATGGCGCTTCATGGGGGCATCAAGGTGTTTGGCGGAACGTTCTTCGTCTTCTCCGATTACTTACGCCCAGCTATCCGCCTTGCCGCGTTAATGGGACTTCCTGTTACGTATGTATTTACGCATGACAGCATCGCCGTAGGTGAAGATGGTCCAACACATGAGCCGGTGGAACAGCTTCCTGCACTACGGGCAATGCCTGGTTTGTC
>JAUZPT010000302.1 GCA_030705745.1 Bacillota bacterium
CAGCAATGAATACGTAATGGTTAAAGCAAATGGTAATAAAAAATCCTGTAATCCGCCGCTTACAAGTCCAATCGGAAGAAATACTGCAACGGTTGTCAGGGTTGAAGCTGTAATAGCAGTAGATACTTCTTTTGTTGCATCTATAACAAGTTGCACAGAAAACTTGTTGTTTTGCATTTTTCTGAAGATATTTTCAATGACAACAATGCTGTCATCGACAAGCCGTCCAACCGCAACGGCGACGCCACCTAGTGTCAGGATATTTAATGTGACGCCGGAACGGGCAAGAAGGAAAAGTGTAAAAGCCAATGACATCGGTATGGAGATTATCGTGATAAAGGTTGAACGGACATTACGCAAGAAAATCATAATGACGATTGTTGCAAAAAATGCACCGAGCAATACCTCCTTCATCATGGAAGTAACCGATTTTTCAACCATATCCGCAGTCGCGATTATCACTTTTGCTTCTGCTTGATCGTATTTTTTATTTAACTCATTCACTTTTTCTTTTAAATTCTTGCCGATGGCAACGGCATTTGAATTGCTGTCCTTTGTTACAATCAATAATAATCCATCGGTTCCGTTTATTCGGGTTATCGTATCTTCAGGCTTTTTAACTTCCACAGTTGCGATGTCTTTTAACATTACACCTGGCGAAACAGAGAGATTTTGTAAGGTAGAGAGATCATCAAGTTTGCCTGAAACTTTAATATTGCTTGATTTCCCTTCAATTGTTTTCTCTCCAACAGCCACAGAAATATTTTGCCCTTGAAGGACACCCATAACCGATTGCAATGGAACATGTTTTTGTGCGAGTAATGCATTATCAACTTTTATTGAAACGTACGATTCAGAGTTTCCGAATGTCTGGATGTTTGCTACGCCTTTGATACCTTTGATTTGTGGAACTATTTTTTGCTTTGCAAACTGAATATTTTCAGGAGAAAGACCATCTTTGAATGTTACAGCTACATCGGCAATTGGAATCATCGATGTATTAAGCTGTACAACTGTAGGTTTGGAAACGTTTGGAGGCAGCTGTAAGCTGGCTAGGGCATCCTGCACTTCCGTTTTAGCAGCTTTCATATCTGTTTTAGACTCGAAGTATAAATCAATTTTTGCGTAACCATCACCGGTTGTGGAAAACACGTTCCGTTTTCCTTTAATGCCTGTGAGCACGTTCTCAATTGGTGTTGTAACTTGGCTTTCCATTGTATTGGAATCTGTGCCTTGTCCCATGACCACGACTGTGACTTGCGGCTGGTCAGCAGGAGGCAAAAATTCCATCGGAAGTGTAAGATAACTTGCTATTCCCATAATTAAAACAAGAGAACACATAAGGGCTACGGCTGCTTTGTTCCGAAAAGCCCATTTTGTAAACCAAGACATTGTGTAATTTCTCCTCTCATGGTTAATATTTCCTATATAACCATAAAAATCTTATCACACAATATTTCGAAAATAAAACATATTTTTAGGAAATTTATACATTTCCCACTTTGGAGATGCAATTTAAAAGGATACCGATTTCTTTTTTGAGGTGAGAACGGTCATTATACCTACAAACATGATCGCAAGAAAAGAATAAAAGAATTTTTCAAGGCCAACGACTTCAATTCCTCCTGTAATGACGACTCCGTCAATAAGGAAAATAATGACTCCTATATTTATGGATGTTAACTTTGTGAGTAATTGTGCGAGCAAATCGGTACCGCCTGTACTTATTTCATAACGAAGCATAAGCCCAATTCCTACACCCACGAGAAGTCCGCCAATGATTGTACTCGGCAAAATAGCGAGATGAAATCGCCCCGTTAAAAAGGATAAAAGATCGATGCAAGTGGACGACATTATTAGTCCTTGCAAGCTGAAATAAAAATAACGTCTTTCAAATTTCCATGCCAAGGCATATAGGGGCAGGCTTAGCAGTATAATGCTTAATCCGGTAGGCATGCCAAAAAAGTAATGAATAATCAGGCCTAAACCAATGACACCCCCATCAAGAAGATGATGAGGGATTAAAAATCCATTTATTCCAAGGCTTAATAACAAACTTCCGAATAAAACCGCTGCATTTTTTTCTAGAATAGCCCATCACCTCAAACTTGTCCTTTTTCTAGAAAATATGCATTTTAAGGATATTTAGAAGTAAAAGCATAGAAAAAAAGAGAGGCTGACTCTAGAAATGAGTCAGCCTCAAGAGATAGAAATTTAATGCTGTAAAAACGCCAATTGATAAAAGAATAAAACCGCAAACAAATAAACGAGCGGGTGTACTTGACGCCATTTTCCTTTGGCAGCTTTCATTAATGGATACGAAATGAAACCTAGTGCGATACCGGTTGAGATGCTGGATGTTAACGGCATACTTAAGATGACTAAAAATGCTGGAAAAGCTTCGTCGAGTTCATCCCATTTAATATGTGAAATACTGCCCATCATTAAGCTGCCAACAATAATTAAAGAAGGAGCGGTTATGGCGGACAATCCTGAAACTGCACTAACAAGTGGACCAAAGAAAGCTGAGAGAATGAATAACACGGCGACTGTAAGAGATGTAAGTCCGGTTCTTCCTCCAGCGGCAACACCGCTTGAAGATTCAATGTAAGCAGATGTAGGGCTTGTTCCAAAAATGGCACCAATTGTAGTTGCAATTGAATCTGAAAGAAGTGCTTGACGGGCACGCGGCAATGATTTTCCGTTCATTAACCCAGCTTGCTGAGCAACGCCAATCATCGTACCTGTCGTGTCAAAAATGGTTACAAGTAAAAATGAGAAAACTACAGTAAACAAGCTATGTTGAAACACTTGTCCAAAAGCATCGATGGGATTTGTAATGATTAGCCCTTGCGGCAATTTCGGAAGCGAAACGAATCCTTTATCGAAGGAAAGGTGTCCTGTGAAATAGGCAATTGCACCGGTGATGATCATTCCGATAAACATGGCGCCATTTACCCTTAGGCTCATTAAAATCAGTGTTACAGCAAGGCCAATGAGTGCAAGCTCAGCTTGAGGTGCATGAAGGTCACCGAGGCCGACCAAGTTAGTTGGGTGCTTCGTGATAATTCCCGTAAGCCTTAGACCGATAAAAGCAATAAATAAACCAATTCCAGCCGTAATTCCATGTTTTAAATTATCGGGAATGGCTTCGATTAATTTTTTTCTGAAAGGTGTTAAGGATAGACCGATAAATAGCAATCCCGCTACAAAAACGGCAGCAAAGGCTGTTTGATAATTGATATTTCCATGTGTCCCAACAACTGAATAAGCAAAGTATGCATTAAGCCCCATTCCAGGCGCTATGGCAATGGGGTAATTTGCGAAAAGGGCCATCCATAATGTACCGACAACAGTAGCAATAATTGTCGCAGAAAAAACCTGGTCAAAAGGTACACCTGCATCGGCTAAAATAATCGGATTAACAATCACAATGTACACCATCGTCAAAAATGTGGTCATACCTGCAAATAGTTCTGTCGAGACTGACGTATTATTCTCTTTTAATTTAAACACGCATTTCACTCCTATAAACGAACGTTTTAAAGCACAAGTTCTATAATATTCGTTATTTAAGTGGAAATCAATCAAAAAAAAGAAAAATCTTGTCGTGAATTTCACGACAAGACTCAATTTATAGGGAAGTATTTATTTGGTTGAATATTTGGGCATGTCGATGCTCATCTCCAGCGGCTCTCAAAACGCGCTGCTTCGTTTGTACATCACTTATTTGTGAAGAAAGAGCCTGATAAAAAGGTACCGTTTCCTGTTCATCCTTAATGGAGGCGCGGATTCCACTTTTAAATGTGGAAGGAAGTTCGGCACCAAGTACTAGAGTTGGGTACTTGCCTGAAAGTTTAAAATACGCTGTAGAAAACCACCCGAAATGCTTAATTTCGTCTTGTCTGATACCAAGGATTGCTTTTTTAAACTGGCTATTTGGTGCAAGCTCAGCAAGCCTTGTATAATAGTGAATGGCTTTAAATTCGTCATTTAAGGCTTTGTTTATCTCTCTAAGAACTTTTTGATTTTGTCTTTCCGCATAATCATAATTTTCAAAACCATCTTGCTGATAATACAAGATTTTTCCCCTCCCCGATGCTTCCATGCATAATATGCAGGACAAACGCCCCGTGTCCGCCTATTTTAGTTGAAAAGGTAAATGTAAAGTGATCGAATGAGGTAAAAAAACTTGTCCAATAACACAATGAAAAAAAGCAGGGAATTAATCCCCTGCTTTTTAAAAAATCAGATTAAGAATAAAA
>JAUZPT010000303.1 GCA_030705745.1 Bacillota bacterium
AAGCGGAGATATTCCGATTAACGGCTCTAAATAAGACAAAATCCAAAGATTTGGATCATATAAACGGAAAAACTTCCTTTATTTTTAAGGAAATATGGGTATTTCCCAATTTAAACGGAATTTTACCGTTTATTTTTCAAACACAGTGAAATCAACAGACCTGTATTTGTGTAATTTTGACCATAATGCAAACCAAATTTGTTTTTTCTTTCATCTTACAGCAAAATCATTTATTATTAGGAATAGATTAAATGATGGAAATTTGTCGATTTTACTTTAAACGGTGGAGGTTTTGTATGGAAAAAAAAGAATGGTACCTGGAATATGAAATTCAAAAAAACCGCCCCGGCTTGTTAGGCGACATTTCATCATTACTTGGAATGCTTTCTATTAACATTGTTACAATTAATGGAGTTGATGAAGGAAGGCGTGGTTTGCTCATTCTTGCAAAGGATGATGATCAGATTAAACGTCTTGAGTCAATTTTACATACAATGGATACAATAAAGGTGATTAAGTTACGTGAACCAAAGCTTCGGGACAGGCTTGCCGTCCGTCACGGCAGATACATCCAGAGGGATGCGGATGACAAGAAAACCTTTCGCTTTGTAAGAGATGAGCTTGGATTATTAGTGGATTTTATGGCAGAATTATTTAAGCAGGAAGGACATAAGCTGATTGGAATCCGTGGAATGCCCCGTGTGGGGAAAACGGAATCGGTTGTAGCCTCGAGTGTTTGCGCAAATAAACGCTGGCTGTTTGTCTCTTCAACTCTTTTAAAACAAACGATTCGCAATCAACTAATTCAAGATGAGTATAATGAAGAGAACTTGTTTATCCTTGATGGAATTGTTTCAACAAGAAGAGCGAATGAACGTCATTGGCAGCTAGTCCGGGAAATCATGAGACTGCCTGCCATAAAAGTTGTTGAGCATCCAGATATTTTCGTTCAAAATTCTGAGTATACCCTTGAGGATTTCGACTATATCATTGAATTGCGGCATGATGCCGATGAAGAAATTACATATGATCTTGTTGATAAAGATAGTCCATTCACCGGATCAGATTTCGGGGGAATTGATTTTTAAAATTGGAAGGTGTTTTCGTTGACTGAATTAGGTAACCGAATGAAAGAAGCCCGATTAGCAAAAGGATTAAGCTTGGATGATCTCCAGACGATCACGAAAATCCAAAAGCGCTATTTATTGGGTATTGAAGAAGGAAATTATACAAGCATGCCCGGTAATTTTTATGTCAGGGCATTTATAAAACAATATGCGGAAGCAGTACAGCTTGATCCGGAGGAAATTTTCGAAACGTACAGCAGTGAAATTCCTTCAGCACTTCAAGAAGTTCTTCCAGAACAATTATCACGTGTCAAGACGCATAAAGGCTTGAACGAAACCAATTCGAAATTTCTCGATTTTTTGCCAAAAATCCTGATTGCTATATTTATTATTGGATTGTTTGCATTAGTGTATTATTTCCTGCAAAAAAATGCATCCAATAATGCAAATGATCCAGTGAACAAGGAAAAGGCACCGGCAGATTATTTCCAGTCGGCTGACTTGACAAAAGACAAGAAGAAGCCAAAGAAGATCGATACGGTCCAGACAAATCAAAGCAAAGATGGAGCCGTTCAAACGCCTACCACAGATGCAACGAAACAAGAATTGACCGTGACACAGAGCAAAGGCAGTCATTCATTCTATGAATTGAAAAATGCGGACAAATTTGAAGTTAAAGTGGTTTCTAAAGGCCAAACATGGGTTAACATGAAAAATGATAAAGGGTATTCTTTCTTCCAGGGTTTGCTTAAATCCGGGCTAACGGATAGTAAAACGATTGATTTTTCAAAAGAAAGCGCAGCTGTAATCGTTGTGGGAAGAACGGTAGATGCGGAAATTTACGTGAATGATCAAAAGCTTGAATACGCTGTTCCACCTGCAAATTCCGTTCGTCAGGACATCACGATCACGTATGTACCTAAGGTTAAATAGTCATCATAGTACGATGACTATTTTTCGCTTTTTATGAAAAATTACTGGAGGAAAGAAAGATGAATTTACCGAATAAAATAACGGTGTCTAGGATTCTGCTAATACCTTTATTTATGATTTTGATGCTCGTTCCCTTCCAATGGGGAAAAATACATTTACTAGGCACTGAACTCCCGATCACCCATCTCGCAGGTGCTCTGGTCTTCATTTTGGCTGCAGCAACAGATTGGATTGACGGACATTATGCACGAAAATACAATATGGTGACAAATATGGGGAAATTTCTTGACCCACTTGCAGACAAGCTGCTTGTTTCCGCTGCTTTAATCATTTTAGTAGAATTGGGAATGGCTCCGTCCTGGATCGTAATTATCATTATTAGTCGGGAATTTGCGGTTACCGGACTTCGCTTGCTTTTGGCAGGAGAGGGCGAAGTGGTAGCTGCGAATATGCTTGGTAAAATAAAAACGTGGACACAAATCGTCGCTATATCAGCACTTCTGTTACATAATATCATTTTTCAAATGGCATCTTTTCCATTTGCGAATATCGCACTCTGGGTCTCTATGTTTTTTACCATTTGGTCCGGTTGGGATTATTTCGCAAAGAATATGCATGTCTTTAAAAATTCAAAATAATAATCGAAATATACGAAAAGAGGCTGGTATCCTGATCGGCCTTTTTTCTATCGGAAGGTGTGAAAGTAATGAATGCAGAAATCATTGCTGTTGGTTCAGAGTTGCTACTTGGGCAAATTGTGAATACGAATGCCCGATTTCTTTCTGTTCAGCTTGCGGAAATGGGAATAAATGTTTACTATCATACGGTCGTTGGAGATAATCCTGATAGGCTGCGGTCGGCAATTCAGATTGCAGAAGGAAGGGCCGATCTGATCATCTTCACGGGCGGACTGGGCCCGACAAAGGATGACTTGACGAAAGAAACAATTTCTACGCATCTTGGAAAAAAACTAGTCACTGATGAAAATGCGATGAAGTCGATTGAATTATATTTCGAGCGTACCGAACGAATCATGACAGAAAACAATCGTAAACAGGCATTAATATTAGAAGACTCTTTTGTGCTGCCAAATGAGCATGGCATGGCTCCAGGTATGTGCCTTACTTTGAATGAACGAACATATATGCTATTGCCTGGGCCACCGAAGGAAATGGAGCCCATGTTCCTTAAATTCGGACACTCTGCGCTTTTAGGGAAGATGGATCGACAGGATCAAATCGTATCAAGGGTACTTCGTTTCTTTGGAATCGGAGAGGCGATGCTCGAAACGGAGATAGAAGATCTAATTGATAAGCAAAGTAACCCGACCATCGCCCCGCTTGCATCAGATGGAGAAGTGACGTTACGCCTTACTGCCAAACATTCTATTTTTGAAACAGCAATTGAATTGATCAATCAGACAGAGGCGGAAATTCTGGCGAGGGCCGGACAGTACTTTTATGGTTATGACCAAACATCTCTAATGCTAGAACTTACAAAGGCCATAATCGACAAGGGATGGACGATTGCTAGTGCCGAAAGTTTGACAGGTGGCATGTTTCAACAAGAATTCACAACCATTCCTGGTGCAGGAAGTCTTTTAAAGGGTGGAATTGTTTGTTACACGAACGAAGTCAAACAGGAACTTCTGAACGTTAATAAACACACCATCGAAGAATTGGGTGTCGTCAGTGCGCAATGTGCGGCTGAGATGGCAGAAAACGTTGCAAAATTATTAAATGCCGACATCGGTGTTAGTTTTACAGGAGTAGCAGGGCCAGATGAATTGGAAGGACAGCCCGTTGGTACAGTATTTATTGGTATCTCTTTAAAGGGGCAGCCAACAATCACTGAAAAATTACATCTCGGCGGAAGCCGTGAAGCAAATCGAATTCGCAGCGTTAAATACGCTTGCCATTTTTTAATAAATGCATTGAAAAAAACACAGAATGCTTAACGGCATTCTCAGGCTGTCGAAAAACATTCGACAGCCTTTTATTTTATTTAATTTTTTTAACAAATCACCGCGATAATATTTTGTAATATTATTAGTAATTACCTCATTAAACAGTTCTGTTGATTTGCGCTCCAGGCGCTTCGCTTTCCGCGGGAGCACGGGAGTCTTCTCGCCTTCCGCTCCACTCAACAGAGTTTTTTTCACTAAAGACCGTCTGCTCAACGAATAAATAATTGGCTCTGTTAATATTCATTGTTGATTTTCGTGTAGTTATGAGAATTCATAGGCGGAGATTTTCCGGCTAATGT
>JAUZPT010000304.1 GCA_030705745.1 Bacillota bacterium
AAGAAACTGCAAAAGCGGTGCCGTTAATCATCGATGAATTAACGAGAAGAGGTTTTCAACTTGTTGATGTTGCCACACGGCTCGATGTGAAACCATATCAATGAACGAACAAAACTATGTCTTTTTGCCTTTTTAAGACTCGTTCATTTTCTAAAAAAATAAAGCGGCAATATTGCCGCTTTCTCACCCTTCTAAATCTTCTCGGATCGATGAATAAAAAAACCTTTTTGTTTTTCCAAAGCTTTCTCGATCATACTTCTTGCAACTGTTTGGGCTTGAATTGGCTTATATTTCCGCATTGGGCCGACAAATAAGAACGACAGTTTCGTGCCTATCGCCTCGGCTATTTTTTCTCCTCGCCTGAATTCATTCCGATCTCCGAGTAGCAAGGACGGTTGAAAAATATGAACGCTCGCAAGTGATAGCTTTTTCAAATCCCTCTCCACGTTTCCTTTTACCCGGTTATAAAAAAAGAATGAATTCGAATCAGCACCAAGAGCTGTTACGGTCAATAAGCTTTCCGCAGCGTTTTTCTTAGCCATTTGAGCTGCTTTTATTGTGTAGTCATAATCAACTTTATGAAAATTTTCTTTTGTTTTTGCTACTTTGATTGTTGTTCCAAGACAGCTATATACATCATCCACCCGAAAAACATGATCATACTCATCGAGTCTATCGAAATCTGTAATGACCTGTGACAGCTTGGAGTGTGTGATTGGCAGCTCCCTCCGTACCAAAAGAGTTACAGCGCTATACTCCGTTGAATCTAACAATAGTTTGACAAGCTCCGATCCAATTAATCCTGACGCCCCTAACACAAGTGCAGACCTCTGCTTCATTTTTCATCGTCCTTTCAAAAAGCGCATTCCTAATTTAATTTATTATATCGTTAATATACTTAAATATTTAATTATTTTCCCTGATAAAAATTCACACAAAAAAACTGTTAATCATTGACAAATAATAAATAGTTTCATAAAATTAGAACAAAACTTAGTTATAATTTTATGAAACAAGGTGAATGAATTATGTACGAAATAGAATTGGATTATTCCCCTGCTTACGAATTGATTACTAGCTTATATTTTTATATTAATAAAGACCGCTTGAAAATTTATGAGCTCGGCACTGAATGGAAGAAGAAAGTTGATGAAAGGCTAAGTCCTGCCTTCAAAGAAGTTCTAAAAGATAAACGCATGGAAATTCTTCATCGCATCAGCCTGCTCGTTCATAATTGTCCTGGAGAGAGAACTCCAGAAAACTTCATAAATTGGTTCAAAGAATTGTCTCCCATTGAAATGTATGACTGTATGCTTCCCTGGGTACAGGACCTGCCAAGGGATATGCTTGATTTGCATGAGCATTTGGTTTATTTGTTTCAGGAATGGAATGAGCATTATTTCAATCATATAGATTCAAATATCCTTGAATCTATGGAACAGGATGCAAATAAAAAAAGAGCTCTGCTGAATAAAATGAACTCTGAAGAATTGGTGGAATACTGTACGAATGGAATTCACATTCAATCAGAAAGGATTCAAAAAATTTTACTTGTCCCTCAATACCATTATGCTCCTTCTAGTATCATCGATTATTACGATGGATTTATAACGTGTTTATATCCGATAGAGCTTGAAGAGAATTCCCCTTTTATAAAAAAAAGGGTAACACATTATTTTAATAGTTTATCGGACCCAAACCGCGTTTTAGTGCTTAAAAGTTTATATGTAAAACAACGAACGTTTAAGGAATTGGCAGAGATAACTAAATTAGCCAAGAGTAATCTGCATTATCACCTTGCTATGCTCCGATCTGCCGGACTAATCCGAGCTCATCATTCCAGTGAAAGAGTGGAAAGCTACAGTCTTCGAATAGGCACAATACCAGACATGCAAAAGAAATTGCTCTCCTACATTACGGAGGAACGCTTATGAGAAAAGGGGCATGGAATACTTTCCATCCTGTTGTAAAACTTATGCTTATTGGATCGTTCCTAACGAACGTTGGGAACGGAATGATTGTTCCTTATTTCGCAATTTATTTAGGAAAGCATACAAATTTAACGATTTCTCAAATTGGATTCATAATAGGTGCAAGCTCATTGGCTTCGATGTTTGGCGGATTTTTAGGAGGAACACTATCAGATTTAATTGGAAGAAGAAAAGTTATGATTTCTTCATTATTTTTTTCAGCTTTTATACTACTTGGTTTTACCCTTCATTCCTTCCCCATCTTGCTTATGGTTCTAACTATCACCAAAGGATTTACACTTTCGTTTTTTGATCCTTGTTCTAAGGCCTTGATTGGAGATTTGACGGAGAGTGAAAAGCGGCTTAAAGTATTCTCATTGAAATATTTTTGTGGCAATCTTGGTTTTGCTGTTGGTCCAATTATCGGTACGATTTTAGGTTTACACACTACAAGCACAGTCCCATTTTATATTGCCTTTGTTATTTTTTTAACGTACAGTCTCCTACTAAATATGTTATTGATTAAATATAAAGATAACAAGAAATCCGAGCATATAAAGAAGATATCAATGAAGGATTCCATTAAAGTAATTGCAAGAGACAAGGTTTTATTTTTGTTCTTGCTAGGAGGGCTTTTGGCTACAACAGTGCATGGGCAGTTTTCAGTCACTCTTTCTCAATATTTTTATGTGGATTTTAAAAACGGACTGAAATTCTTAGGTATTTTATGGTCTTCTCATTCACTCGTAATCATTGTTTTAAGCATCCCCATTTCAAGATACACGGAAAAAAGAACACCTTTACATTCTATCGCAATTGGAACAATCCTGTTTGCTGCCGGAATAATTTGCTTCTGGCTATCCTTTAATTTCCTAACCTTCTTATTGTCGATGATTGTTTTTACAATCGGTGAAATCTTCCTTATCCCTGCTGAGTATGCCATTATTGACGAAATAACCCCTGATTATATTAGAGGGAGCTATTACGGGGCAGTTAGTTTTACAACGCTCGGTTCATTTATCGGGCCAGGATTATCAGGTTTTCTCTTATCAGTTTTCAATAGCCATATTATGTTTTTATTCTTAACCGTTATTTCTATAGTAAGTATTGTATTTTATTTTTTGGGGAACCGCTTGAAAGTGAAAAAATCGGAGGAAAACTGTAATATTTTTTTTAACAGTAATCCAAGGTGATGAAATTGAACTCAATAAAGAGGCTGACTTAAAAGCAAAGGGTCAGCCTCTCTTTATTTCTTTTATTAAGCTTTAATAATGTCTTCTTTTGCCTGAAGTGCAGAAGGTAATCCTAATAGCATATAAGCCATATGGACAATTCCTTCTTCAAAGTCCTGAAGGCGGATCGATTCATTTGGTGCATGCGCCTTGGACTGAATCCAGCCAACACCTGTACTAACGATTGGCAGCTTCAGTTGTTCGCCGAATTCAAACATTGGGCCGGTACCTGCAGAATTTGGTGCCAGCACGCTGCCAGCTTGATATACTTCGTTTGCAGTTGCGATTACATGCTTTACAAACGGATGGTTATAATTTGATCGGTAAGCTTTTTGGCCACTTACAATGGATGCCTTTATATCATGAAATCCGTTTTTTTGAAGATGGTTTTTAACGCATTGCAAAATATGGTCTGGATCCTGCCCTGGGACTAATCGGCAATCTACTTTAGCACTTGCACTTTTAGGAAGAACGGTTTTGCATCCATCCCCTGTATATCCGCTTACCAAACCACAAATCGTCATCGTCGGATGAAAGACCATAGCTTCTCTTGGATCCTGGCCTTTAGCAGCTGTAATAAGAGGACGCTTTAATCCATACAGTTTGCTTACTGCCTCTTCATCGAAAGGAAGAGCTTGAACTGCTTGCTTTTCTTCCGCAGTCGGGGGAATAATGCCGTCATAAAAACCTTCTACTAAGATCTCATTTTGTTGATTTTTCATTGTTGCAAGAGCCTGTACCAATCGCCAGGCAGCATTATCAACATAGGCGCCAACTGAGGAGTGCATATCAATATCCGCACCTTTGCAGCTAAGCTCTAAATACGCCATTCCCTTTATTCCCGCAACCATATTAATTCTTTCTTCTGAGTCTTTTCCGCCAAATTCCCAAATACAAGCATCCGCCTTAAATAAATCTTTATATTTCCTCAAATATGGAGCAAGATTCGGGCTTCCAATTTCTTCTTCGCCTTCTATCAAAAATTTAATATTACAAGGCAAACCGCCGCTTGCTTTTTGCAAAACTTTAATTGCGGTCAAACG
>JAUZPT010000305.1 GCA_030705745.1 Bacillota bacterium
AATCCTTATATGAACGCATCGTATGCAGCATTTTACAATGAACTCATTTATCCTCAGGGAAATGACGATTTGCTTTCAAAAGAAATGCTGTAATTATTTTTTGGCAGCTACAATATTAAAAAACACTTCTTCAAACTTTTGAAGAAGTGTTTTTTCGTTATTACCTAAACACTCAATGGTCCGGTGAGGACAATGTTTAACTCTTAAAACCTAGCTCTAAATCAAGTGAATGGAATTTGTTTATATTTTTGTATATTTAGAATATTTAGAATTAAAGTTGAAAATTTTGAATAAAATTGTATAATGAATAATAAATACATACCGACTGGTTAGTAGGGATTTTTTAAAAAAATAGTTTTTTCAAAACAGAAAGCACTTTCTTTTGTGTTTTGGGAAATCGATCCATTTGGAGGAGATTCGATGAGTGGTGAAAAAAATTGGCGAAAACATTATCCTGACACGATTGCATCAACGATTGAAATTCCTGAAAAATCCTTGCCTCAAGTCCTCCAAGAAACAACACACCGCCACCCAACCAATCATGCATTATCCTTTTACGGCAGAAAAATTACCTATGAACAGCTCTCTTTTCAAGTCACTGCTTTTGCTTCAGCTCTCCAAGTGAATGGTATCAAAAAAGGTGACCGGGTCGCAATTATGCTACCAAACTGTCCGCAATTTGTGATTTCCTATTATGGTGCTTTAACGGCTGGTGCGATTGTCACTCAAGTCAATCCGATGTCCGTGGAGCGTGAACTTGAGTATATTCTGATTGATTCTGCTGCTGAGACGCTCGTCGTATTCGATGCGCTATATCCAAGGGTGAAGACTGTCCAGCAGTCAACCGGTTTAAAACAAATCATTGTCGTGAGCCTCCAGCCTACGGATCAGGACTTTGGACCAGATGCTACTTTTGAAGATTTTTTATCAAAAAGCAGCGGACAACTATTGCCTATACAATTGGATCCGGTAAACGACGTCGCTGTATTGCAATATACAGGTGGCACGACAGGCAGATCGAAGGGTGCGATGCTGACTCATCGAAATTTGCTAGCGAATGTTATCCAGTCATATGAATTTTTTAAACATGATATTGAAATTGGGAAAGAGCGTTATTTAACTGTTATACCCTTGTTCCATGTGTTCGGTATGACGTCGTGTATGAATTTGTCGATCTTTACTGGGTCGGAGTCAATTATGCTTCCTCGCTTTGATTTGGAAGAGGTGATGAATACGATCAAGACCGAACAGCCGACTGTTTTCCCGGGAGTGCCGACGATGTATGTGGCCCTCACAAATCATCCGAATGCGGAAGATTATGGGATTGATAGTATTGAAGTTTGCAATAGTGGCAGTGCGCCTATGCCGGTTGAATTATTAAATGAGTTTGAAAAAAAGACAGGCTCGAAAATCCTCGAAGGATATGGTTTGTCAGAAGCATCCCCGACCACCCATTGCAACCCGACGTTTGCCGAAAGGAAAGCGGGAAGTGTGGGCATTGGATTACCATCTACAGAGTACAAAATCATGGACCTTGCAGCCGGATTGGATGAAGTGCCTACCGGTGAACTTGGAGAAGTCGTGGTGAAGGGTCCTCAAGTGATGAAAGGCTACTGGAATATGCCAGAGGAAACGGCACACGCATTAAGAGACGGCTGGCTTTATACCGGTGATATCGGAAGAGTGGACGAAGATGGATATCTTTACATCGTCGATCGCAAAAAAGACCTGATAATTGCCAGCGGCTACAACATTTACCCTCGGGATATAGAGGAAGTTCTTTATGAACACCCTTCTGTTCAGGAGGCAGTGGTGATCGGAATGCCTGATCCTTACAGAGGTGAAAGCGTAAAGGCAGTGATTGTCACAAAGGCAGGCAAAGCCGCAAGTGAAGATGAGATAATAGAGTACTGCAGGCAAAATATGGCCGCCTACAAAGTCCCAACTATCGTCGAATTTAGATCACAGCTTCCGAAAACAAGCGTAGGCAAGATTCTTCGGAGGGCATTAAGAGATGAATTGTTAAAAAAGTAAGAAATGTTAGAACCTAGACAGGATGATGTATATGGTTTAATTTTTTTGCATATTAGTATGATTGCGAGGACAACTACGTGAAGGAAAAAATAACAGATCACAGCATTCGATTATTTGAGAAAAAAGGATTTAGTGAGACGTCCATTCAGGATATTGTCGATACCCTGGGCGTGACAAAAGGCACTTTTTATTATTATTTTTCTAGTAAAGAAGAACTCTTAATGAATATTCATCTCGGATATATTGACGAGCTGCTCACGAGCCAAATGCAAATACTCGAAAATAATCAAATTAGCTGTAAGCAGCAGCTTTTTGAAATTGTCTATTTATTAATCGGAAGCATCGAACTCAAAGGCTCAAGCGCTAAAATATTTTTCAGGGAAATGCGAAACTTAAGTGAAGATCGTCTTACTCAAATCGTTCAGAAACGGGATCAGTTCCGCATGAATGTTGAACGTCTTATTCGAGAAGGAATGGAAAAGGGAGAATTTCGCGCGGATTTAAATGCTGCGATCGTGACTTTCGGCATTCTTGGAGCAGCAAATTGGAGCTATCAGTGGTTCAATCCAAATGGGAACTCTTCCGATCGGGAAGTGGCAGAAATATTTGTGGAAATGATTTTAAAAGGCATTCAATTAAATTGACGATTCGAGTGAAGAGGCGCTCATTGCCTCTTACACTCGAAATTACATACTAACTGGTTAGTATAATGGCTGTTTGCAGCCGAAAATTATAAACGGGAATTACATACCCGAAAAAAAAGAAATGAGGAATTTTCATGCAAGATATACAGATCACAGTCCGTTTTGGTGAGACGGATGCTCTCGGGCACATCAATAATACGAGTTATTTTATTTATCTGGAGGAAGCGCGGATCCGTTTTTTGGAATCCGTTGGCTACAAGATGGATACGAATGATTGGAAGTTTATTATTGCGTCAACAAAATGTGATTTTATGAACCAAGGATATTTCAATCAAATTTTAACTGTGAAAACTTATGTTTCGAGAATTGGTACGAAAAGTTTTCAGCTTGAGCATGAAATTCTTTGTTCACAGACAAAGGAATTAATCGCTAAAGGAAATGCAGTTATTGTCTACTTCGATTTTACGAATCAAAAAAGCGAGAACCTTCCGGAATTGTTGAAAGAAGAGCTAAAAAGCTATAAAGTGTGTATTTAAAAGACTGAATATTTAATTATTTTGATGTAAATTTCATTTTAATTTTTTACTAGAAGGGAAGTTTGTGATGACGAACGAACACCTACTAATTGATCAAGAAGGAGCAGTTTTGTTTTTAACTTTGAATAGACCTGAAAGCTTAAATTCTTTCAGTGCAGAGATGATTCAAGGTTTGACAAAAGCTCTCTGTGATGCCCAGGAAAACCCAGAAATCCGGGTGATAATTCTTTCTGGGTCCGGCCGATCGTTCAGTGCCGGAGGGGATGTCAAAACGATGGGAGAGGCGAGTTCTGTTGAGGTGTACGAACACATTGGCAGGCTGAATCAATGCATCCTTAAGATGAAGGTAACGGAAAAACCAATCATAGCAGCTGTGCATGGCTTTGCAGCCGGAGCTGGCTTTAACCTGGCACTTGCCTGCGATTTAATCGTTGCAGCTGAGGATAGTAAATTTGCGCTTAGTTTCTCACAGGTGGGATTAATCTCTGACGGTGGAGGTTCCTATTTTGTTCCCATGCTGGTAGGTCCGCATTTGGCGAAGCAATTTCTTTTCAGTGCAGAACCTATTCCTGCGGAACGATTATATCAGCTGGGAGTAATTAATTATCTCGTGCCGGCGGAAAGTCTGCGGGAGGAAACGTTGAAGATTGCTAGTAAATTAGCAAAGGGTCCAGGCAGGGCTTTCGGAATGATTAAAAAGCTTGTCGATCATTCTTTAAATGCAACATTGGAAGAAATGCTGGAACAGGAACGAATAACGCAAACTTTAATGGTAGCAACAGATGACCATCTCGAGGGTATTGCCGCCTTCAAGGAAAAAAGAAAGCCGAATTTCACTGGAAAATAAGGAGGGAAAACGATGAAAGGTGTACAGTTGAAGGAATACGGCGGGCCTGAAGTGCTTCAAATGGTGGAGCTAGAAAGACCAGTACCGAAAGGCAAAGAAGTGTTGATCGAAATTCATGCGATCGGCGTCAATTATGCCGATACGGCGAGGCGTGAAGGGCAATATGTGGTCAAGACACCGCT
>JAUZPT010000306.1 GCA_030705745.1 Bacillota bacterium
AATGGGCTGCATGTATTATGTGAAAAGCCTTTGGCCAATTCGGTTGAAGAAGCAGAGTGTTTATATTCGCTTGCGAAAAACAAGGGAATAATCCATGCAATGAATTTCCCGCTCAATTACAGTGCCGGCAGCAAAACATTTGCTGCTCTTATTAACGAAGGGTACATAGGAAAATTAAGGCGTGTTGAATTGAAAATGCATTTTCCGCAATGGCCGCGGCCATGGCAGCAAAATGAATGGATTGCTAGCCGTGAGCAAGGCGGATTTGTGTTGGAAGTCGGAGTCCATTACATTCAACAAATTCAAAGGATATTCGGCCCGATCAAAGTTGTTAGCCGCACTGTTCAGTATCCGGAAGACCCGAATGCCTGCGAAACAGCAATTATTGCACAGATGGAATTAATGGATGGTACCCCAATTTTGATTAATGGAATGAGCCAAATTGCAGGACATGAGGAGATTAAATTTACTGCCTATGGAACAGAAGGTACAATATCCTTGCTCAACTGGTCCGAGCTCGAAGGTGGTAAAATCGGTGAGCCGATCGAAAGGATCGAAGCAGACCCGAACAATTCGGGTTCCCTTATTGACCATCTTGTGAATTCCATTAATGGACAGCAAGCGACGATTATTGATTTCAAAGAAGGCTATGAAGCACAGTTCGTGCTTGAACAATTACGAAAATAATATTGAGAAGGGCTGTCCAGAAAGTCGGTTTAACTGACTTTCTGGAGGCCTCTTTTTATTCAAAGACTCTGTTAAGTTTTAGTGTAATGGGAGTGGAAATCCGCTCCCTTTCCGCGGTTGAAGGTCTTTTCTTGGAATACAGCAGCCGAAGCCACTAGTACAAATCTTGTGATGATGTGTCGCGGATTCTTCTTTTCCTCTGATTGAAAAATAAAAGCACAAAAAGCAAAAGACTTATCAATGAAACTACTGCACCTGTTTTAAAACCAGGTGGCAGGTAACTCAATTGAATTCGATGATGTCCGCCTTTAAGCTGTATGCCTAGAAAAGCGTCATGGATATTGGTGGTTTCAACTGGCTTGCCGTCCACATTCGCGCTCCATCCCGGATCGTATGGAATGGATAAAAACAATAGCCCTCCATCAACCGAAGTGACTTCACCAGTAATCTGCGTATTCGACCATTTTTTCACGTGCAACTCTTGAGCTCGTAGCTGAGTGATTCTTTTTTTATATTTAGAAGTATCCAAAGTGTAAAAAACAGGATTTTTAATGGTAAGCTGATTGCCTAAGAGCTTGACCAAAACCGCTATCTCTTTATTCGAATAAGCGCCTAAATCAAGAATCCGATTGTTAAAGACGGAAGGGTACGTTCCAATCGGATGGCCATCGACAAAGACTTCGGAATGATTCCATCTGTCTGCAGAAAAAAGTGTATAAAGTTGCTGATCACCTTTAAGTTTAAATCGATACTGAATAAATGCCTTAGATTTTTTAACTATTTTTTCGATATGGAGATGGCGTTTTTGCATAGAAACAGACAAGTTTAAATACGCAACATGATCAGGCATCACCTTTTGAAAATAACTTTCGGTTCCAAACACATTGCTTTGATTGAAAAACGGATTGGAAGAACTTAGGTTGAAATCCGTTTTATTTAAAAAATACCCGATTGGCAGTGCGTTGTTATTCTTATACATGCAAACATTATTCGAACAAACTGTTTGTTTATATCCAATTCGATTGAAGTTTGGCCCTGAGATCATATACTTAATACCAAGCAGAGAATCGGTCACAACGGTTGATCCATTATTCGATGCCCAAAGATTGCTGCCTAAAGTCGTATATCCTAGGTCATGTAAATATTGATGAAGCCCTGCATAAGAGAGCGAGCTGAAATGTGAAATCCCATTGTAGCCGTAACGCAAGGGATCATTTAAATTCCTGTTTAAGGTTGATTCCGTTCTGTAGAAACTTCGATCCTTATTTTTTGTATACTCGACTACTTTTTCTATGTCAGAACTATTTTCTAAATAGTTTTTCCGGTGGTTATAAGCGAATTGGTAATCGATTGATTTCATTGTAAAAAATGCATTAATTCCCATGTCTGTACAAACGAGAATAAACAAGGAGATGGAAATCCATTTTTTCCGTGATGCAACCCGGCATTTTAAAATCAATAAAATGAAGTATGCTGTTAATAAAATGGAGGAAACGGTCGGAATCTCATCAGTAATGTAATGAGAATTGCGCATTTTAAATACTGGGAATAGAAGTAAATCTAGCAAAAAAAACGGTATGATCACCCAAATGCTTTTTCTG
The DNA here is from genome assembly GCA_030705745.1 of Bacillota bacterium. Taxonomy (GTDB): domain Bacteria; phylum Bacillota; class Bacilli; order Bacillales; family Cytobacillaceae; genus Neobacillus_A. The sequence goes on from JAUZPT010000306.1 coordinate 2,289, forward strand.
TCCATCACATGAAACGCGCGAATGGCAAGGTAGATTATTAAAAAGGTAAGTAAAAATGAATAACGATATGGAAAGAAATTTGGTGAATCGAATCCATGCCATGCTAAATTCAGGAAAGGTATTTCAAAACTGAATAGGAAAAAGATCAACAGTAACCCGAAAATAAGTTTTTCTTTTACCATGATTTTTTTTGAAATGAAAAAAATCGGAAAGATCAGCGTGGCAAGCAGCCCAGGATAAAGGTTCGGCACTCCTCTCCTTAATGAATCGACATATCCAGGGAACAGTTTCATATAGACATCAAGCAAATTGACTTTAAAATTTTCAAGCGTTTCTATATTCAAGGGTTGTTTCGGCGTCCAGCGCAATGCCATTGCGGTTGGCAAAATAAGAAACATTGACATACCCGCAGCAATCGCTGTTGCTAAAGCGAAAAGTGCAAATTTTCGCAGGAAAATTCCACGTTTCTTTTCCCAGTGCATAGTAAAATACCTGGCAAGAAAGTATAGAAAAGTAAAAATTCCCATCATATAGGAAATATAAAAATTAGAAATAAATGAAAATGCGAGAACAACAATTAAAAAGATGAATTTGTTTTCTTTCAGCAAACGCTCCACGCCCAACAGCAATAAAGGAAGCAAATAAATTCCTTCGAGCCACATAATGTCGAAAGAATACGCAGTCGAGAAGCCCATAAGGGAGTACATAATTGAAAACATTAACGAGTACAACTTTTTCATCGGAATTGTTTTTGAAAGATAAATATTCATTGTCAGGCCGGAGAGACCGATTTTTAAAAGGGTGATTAAAATGATTGCTTCTGGCAAATGTTTTGAATTAAATAAAAGAATCAATACGGAAGTCGGGCTAGCTAGGTAATAAGCAATGAAGCTCATGAAATTCAATCCCATTCCTGCGTTCCACGTATAAAAAATGCTTTGACCCTTAGTCAATACATCATAAAAATGTTTGAAATACTGTATATATTGACTATCCATGTCGGTTGTCAAAAGGGTATAAGGCCCAAAAGGATATATTCCGAAAAAAGCCATTGCCAACCCAAATAGTAAGGGGGGAATCAAAAATGATGCGAAAGCTTGAAGTGTAAGGCCAAATTTAAACATTTTTCCCTCCAAAATAGTTACAAACATTTTTTTGTTCTGTTTTTTGAGAAATGAAGAATTTTGTCGAATCAACAAATCATCATTATATTATTATGCAAAAAGCGTGTGTTTTCAACTTCATTTTCCAAAAAAATAAATTACTTTACGAGATCTTTTCCTTTTTTAGTGAAATTCAACCTCTTTTTTCCGAAATCGAAGCATAAATAAACTCCCGGAGCATTTCGATCCGGGAGTTGGTTCTTTTATTCGATATTAATTTTTCTTCCATCTCTCGCGGAAAGTCGAATTGCATCAAGAACACTTTGGGTCGTACGGCCATTTTCGAAATTTGCAAGATAGTTATGTTTTTTCCCTGATTCTAGGGTTTCATAAAGAGCATCCAACATTCTGTGGAAACCATTATAATAACGGGCAGCAACTGCAGGCATTTCAGAGGGAGCTGTGATAGCGGAAAGCAATTCCACATCTTCGAGCGGGTCGTCCCCGGAAGAGAATAAGACCTCTTTATCGTCGAGCATCACAAGGGTGCCTTCTGTGCCAAAGACCTCCAAGCGCCAATCATTTGCAGTTTGACGCACAGCAGAAACAAGCTCCATTGTGACGGTGGCGCCATTGTCTAATGTTCCGATTACCTGAAAAGCATCATCTGCAGTCCGTGTTTCCACATTGCCCTTTTCATCAGTTTGAACCGGGATATGGATTGGGAGCTGGGCGAAAATCTCACGAAATTTGCTGTCCATTAGCCATTGAAGAGAGTCGGTCATATGGGAGCCAATCGCTCCAAGCATCCCTCCACCTGTTGAAGCTTGGCCGAGCCA
>JAUZPT010000307.1 GCA_030705745.1 Bacillota bacterium
CCTTAACGTAAATCCAACCCCCACCGATACGATCACTCCTCCGAAAACTGCGTTTAGGAGAATATCATGTGATACTTCTTTAACAGGGATGATTTGCAAAAAGATGGACCTAAAAAATACGCTAATAAAACTAAAAAGTGTAAAAGACTTTCCAACCTTTACCCAGCCCAAAATCGTAACGGGAATATTTAAAATTAAGAGCAGCATCCCCGTAGATAAGTGCATTGACGCGTATTGTGCAATCACCTTGGACAAAAGCTGCGCAATTCCCGCAAAACCGCTCGCATATACATTTGCAGGGATCAAAAATAAGTTCATGCCAATCGCATTAAGAAGGGCTCCCATCAAAACTACTGTACATTTCTTTACTTGCAGCCAAATCATTGTCCTTACCCCCTTTTTCTTATTTATCCCTTTTTTTCTTATTCTAATTACTGATAATTGTTTTTTTAATATGAAACCGATACACTGAAAATATATAACTAGCTTGAAAGCAGGTGAGCTTATGTCCGTTAAAATACTAGCAGACAGCGCATGCGATTTACCATTGGAATTTTATCAAAAAGAAAATGTCACATTCATTCCTTTAAAGGTTTTTATAAATGACCAGGAATATGAGGATTTAAGAACAATTTCTCCAAAAACAGTTTACGATTCGATACGAAATGGATTAGTGCCGAAAACTTCACAAGCTTCTCCACTTCTATTTGAAGAAATCTTTACCAGCATGGCAGAAAAAAATGAAGATGGTATATACATAGCTTTATCATCCCAACTATCAGGTACTTACCAAACTGCTGTGATGATCCTCGAACAGGTAAAGGAAAAATATCCTGATTTTGGTTTAACTATTATTGATACAAAATGTGCTTCGCTTGGATATGGTTTAATCGTCAAAGAAGCTGTACGGCTTGCTACTGAAAATGCTTCAAAGGAAGACATTCTTAAGGATGTTCGATTTAGAAGTGAACATATGGAACATCTTTTCACAGTCGACGATCTTGAATATTTAGCTAAAGGTGGCCGCATTTCAAAAGCGTCCGCATTTGTCGGCGGTTTATTAAATATTAAACCCCTTTTAAATGTTGAGGATGGAAAGCTGGAACCGCTTGAAAAAATACGAGGAAAGAAAAAGCTCCTCAAACGGATTATTGAATTAATGAGAGAACGCGGATCCAATTTAAGCGACCAAATAATCGGTATTAGTCATGGAGATGACCTTGAGACTGCTGAAGAAATGAAAGCATTAATCGAGGAAGAGTTTCATCCTAAGGAAATTTTTATTTCATCGATAGGTGCATCAATAGGGGCACACGCAGGTGCGGGTACAATTGCCATTTTCTTTTTAAATCAGCTGCCATTATAATTTTTTACATACTCTTTCCGCTCGGGGCAAAACTATTATTGACCGACACGCGGAAAGGAGATAAACGATGCCACATACTACTGATAATGATAAAAAGGCAAAAGACAATCAGGCTTTACATCATGAAAAGAACATGATGCGAGAAAAAAATCGCAAAGCAGGAAAACACGAATATTCAAAAAAGACGAATCATCTATAAAAATAAAGAGCAGGCACGCTATGGTGCTTGCTCTTTATTCTTTCTTCTCGTATGTCCAGCTTCCCTCTTGATAAACGAGACCATCCTTCATTAGCTTGCCTAGAGCACGTTTGAATGCCCCTTTGCTAAGCTGAAAGCGCTCCTGGATTTCCTCCGGCATGCTCTTGTCGCTATACGGCATGGCGCCGTTTCGAATCATTAAATAATCGTAAACTCGCTTGGCATCATCGTCGAGCGCATCTTCCTTCCTCGCGAGCAGCGATACATTAATCGTACCGTCTTCTTTAACATCAATCACTCTGCCTTCAACCTTTTGCCCAAGTCTTGGCTCGACAGGTCTTTGGGATTCGTGAATGAATCCTTTGTACCCCTCAATTGTATAAATCCAGCTTCCTACTTTTGCTGTCCGGTAAATATGACCCTGAATGTTTTTGTTAAAGGCTCCTCGGTCCGCTTTCGTAGAAATGGATTCGATAACGGGATCCGTAGCAAGTTTAGCGTATAAAAGATAACTGCGATCCGTTTTTAACGTCACATACACCATGTCTCCCGGTGCCGGCCAAACAGATTGGTGTACAGGCAGATCATCAAATCCGATCAGGATATCTTTTTGTGTACCAATATCTAAGAATACACCGACTTTCGGATTTACATCTTTAACAGTGACCCATCCGTATTTTCCTATCGTTATCGGTGGTGTTTTTGCAGAAGCTGACAGTCTGCTCTGAGAATCAAAATACAAAAATACTTCTACAGAGTCTCCCTCTTCGTAATCCTGGGTCGTCTCATTTATGTGCAAAAGGACATCTTCATTACCGTCTGTCAAAAAATAGCCATAAGCCGCTTTGCGGGCAACCTTTAATTCCGTTATCTGGCCAGTAAGTTCGATCAAGGACAAAATAACTCCTCCTCTTTATTATCCTGCGTTTCTACAGGTTGTTTGAACTGCTATATTTTACTATAATGAAGCCATATAGGGAAATCATATTCAAAATTTCAGGAGGTTTTTATGTCAAAAGATAGTTCTTTCGATATTGTTTCCAAAGTTGACTTCTCTGAAGTCACAAATGCCATCACACAAACGATGAAGGAAATTCAAACGCGTTACGATTTTAAAGGTAGCAAAAGCGAAGTCACCCTGGATAAAGAAGATCTTGTTCTTGTGTCGGATGACGAATACAAAATGGATCAACTTAAGGATGTTCTTTTAAGCAAAATGATCAAACGTGGCATCCCAATCAGAAACCTCGATTATGGAAAAATCGACAAAGCATCAGGCGGGACAGTCAGACAAAGGGCGAAGCTTGTGCAAGGAATCGACAAGGAAAATGCCAAAAAAATTAATGCAATCATAAAAAACAGCGGCGTCAAAGTGAAAAGCCAGGTTCAGGATGACCAGGTCCGAGTGAGCGGCAAAAACCGTGACGATCTTCAGGCCATCATCGCCGCCGTCCGCGCAGCCGATTTAACCGTTGAAGTTCAATTTATTAACTATCGATAAAAAGGAACAAGGGTAAAGACAACTAGTCTTCCCTTGTTTTTTTATTTCTCTGCTCCTTCCATTGTTTTTCCTTTACTAGTAATTTCCATGTTTTTTCTTTTTATAAAAAGGAATTATGAAGATAGGCAGCAAATGAAATGGAGGAATATTATATGGCCAGCAATCAAAACAACCAAGCAAAGGGATTTCCACCACAGCATCAAAATCATCAACCCGGATTCGAGTCAGAGATGAATCCGAAACCCGTGAGCATCGATGTTTCTTATAAAGGCAGCGGAAAATTATCCGGTAAAGCGGCCATTGTCACTGGAGGAGACAGCGGAATAGGAAAAGCAGTCGCGCTTTATTTTGCTAAGGAGGGCGCAGACGTGGCAGTCGTTTATTTAAACGAAGACAGCGATGCCGAGGAAACAAAAAAGATGGTTGAAGCCGAAGGGAGAAAATGCCTTCTACTTTCTGGAGACGTTGGCAATGAATCGTTTTGTAAGGAGTCAGTCCAAAAAACACTCGATGAATTCGGAAAAATAGACGTGCTTGTCAATAATGCGGCAGAACAGCATCCACAGAAAAGCTTGCTCGACATCACCACTGAACAGCTTGAAAAAACGTTCCGCACCAATATTTTCTCCATGTTTCATATGACAAAAGCGGTGCTTCCACATTTGCAAAAAGGTGCTTCGATCATCAATACAGCTTCCATTACCGCTTATGCGGGCCATGAGCAATTAATAGACTATTCCTCAACAAAGGGTGCGATTGTAACTTTTACACGTTCCCTTTCTATGTCATTGGCAGCACAGGGCATTCGTGTAAATGGAGTAGCTCCTGGGCCTATTTGGACGCCTCTCATTCCATCTACCTTCACAGCGGAGGAAGTATCAAAATTCGGCACAGATACTCCGATCGGACGTGCTGGGCAGCCGTACGAATTGGCACCCAGCTATGTATGCCTTGCTTCAGACGACTCAACCTATATCTCTGGGCAAATGATTCATGTGAATGGTGGAAAAATAGTGAACGGCTAGAAAAGACGAACAAAATTAGTGATAGTCCTTGATAATGGTCCTGTTGATTTCCGCTCCGGTCACTCGCTTTCCGCGGGGAGGTCCTGAAGCCTCCTCGGCGCCTTTGGCGCCTGCGGGGTCTTCAGTGACCTCTTGATC
>JAUZPT010000308.1 GCA_030705745.1 Bacillota bacterium
AGTGAAACAAATATATTAATAGAACAGTAATAATTAAAAGCAGGCACAGCGATGATGCCTGTTTTTTTGTGCCTGCCAAAATTAATAAGAAAGATTCATCATTTCCTTTCATACAATTTAATTAGTTGTCCATGTTTTTTTTGAAAAAGGAAGGTAGTGTAAAGATGAATCACTCGTTTTTAATCAAACCTGCTTTGGACGAATCCTATCCGGTCATCGAATATGGAAAAGGAATCTATTTAGTTGATAAAGAAGGAAAGAAATACTTGGATGCATCGTCAGGGGCTGTGACGGCCAATATTGGTCATGGGGTCGAAGAAGTTATTGAAGCGATGCATGCCCAGGCACAAAAAGTCTCCTTCGTTTACCGATCGCAATTTACGAGCGAACCTGCGGAAAATTTAGCGCGTAAAATAGCCAGCTTAACTCCCGGGGACTTAAATTGGTGTTTTTTTGTAAATAGCGGTTCTGAAGCAACAGAAACAGCGATGAAAATGGCAATTCAACATTGGCAGGAAAAGGGAATACACACAAAATCGAAAGTTTTGTCTAGATGGGTCAGCTACCACGGAATAACGCTTGGAGCTTTATCCATGTCAGGGCATCCAGGGAGACGGGCAAGATTCATTCCATTATTGGAAGATCTTCCGGCTATAAATCCTCCTTATTGTTTTCGTTGTCCATACGGGCTTGAGGCGCCAGAGTGCGAATATAAATGCGCGCATGAATTGGAAACGGCGATTGCTAGAATTGGAGCAGATAAAATCGCAGCATTTATCGCAGAGCCTGTCATAGGTGCAGCAGGTGGAGCCATTACACCCCCAAAGGATTACTACAGAATTATTAAAACCATTTGTGAAAAAAATGACATTCTTTTCATCGCGGATGAAGTCATGACAGGTTGCGGGCGCACGGGAACCATGCTTGCTACTGAACATTGGGGAATCATTCCCGATATTGTAGCGCTTGGAAAAGGTATGGGTGCGGGGTATGCACCCATTGCGGCAGCGGTTGCTAGCGAAAAGGTAATGGAACCAATTTTAAAGGGTTCAAAGGCGGTGATGAGTGGACATACGTTGAGTGCAAATCCTCAATCCTGTGCAGTCGCACTTGCCGTATTCGAATATATGGAAAAAAACAATATCATTGAGAATGTAGAAGGGAAGGGCGTTTATTTAAGAAATCTGTTGAAAAAAATGAATGACCGCTTCCCGTTTATCGGAAATGTTCGAGGGAAGGGCCTTTTGCTTGGAATTGAAATTGTAGCTGATCGGCAAACAAACACCCCCTTTTCGCGCAAAAAGCAAGCCACAAGTAAAATTGTCTCCATCGCACGGGAAAAAGGGCTGCTCATTTATCCTGCCGGTGCTGGAATTGATGGCGTGAATGGGGATTCCATAATCATCGCCCCTCCTTTAAACATTACGAAAAGAGAAATTGAAGAATTAGCAGCTCTTTTAAAGGACACGTTCTCTTCATTTGAATCCTTGCACATGAAAGGAGGGAGCACAGTTAATGGATAACCCACACGGAAAAGTTACGACTATTGAAAAAGTAAGGGAGTTTTTTGTGGATGGGATGACATTAATGTTTGGCGGTTTTGGCGGTGTTGGATCACCACCGACCATCATTGACTGTATCCTCAAAAAAGGAGTGCGAGATTTAACGTTGATTGGAAATGATACAGGATTTCCGCACATCGGGATTGGGAAATTAGTCAGCAATGAACGGGCAAAAAAAGTAATTGCTTCACATATTGGATCAAATCCTGTTGCAGGCAGGCTAATGACGGAAGGCAAACTTGAAGTTGAATTTTCTCCCCAAGGAATTCTTGCCGAACGGATAAGGGCGGGGGGCGTAGGCATACCTGCCATATTGTCGGATATAGGGATGGACAATGAACTTGTAGCAAAAAACAAACCTTCCTTCCTTTTAAACGGGAAAAATTATTTGGTTGAAACAGCACTGACTGCGAATGTTTCGATTGTTTTTGCCAAAAAAGCTGATACGTATGGAAATGTTATATATGACAAAAGTGCACGTAATACCAATCCTTTAGTAGCGATGGCGGGAGATCTTACAATTGTGGAAGCGGAGGAAATCGTTCCTGCGGGGAATCTTGATCCCGATGAAATCGTTACTCCAGGTGTATTTGTAGATTATGTTGTTCGTTCGGAAGGAGTGTCGTGGAAATGGGCCTGGGAATTGAATTGAGGAATCGAATTGCCAAAAGAGCGTCGGAAGAAATCAAAAATGGTATGGTTGTCAATCTTGGAATCGGCATTCCATCTCTTGTACCGAATTTCCTTTCCGCTAATTTGAATGTAATGTTTCATGCTGAAAACGGCATTCTTGGTATGGGTCCCTCCCCTGAGAAGGGGGAAGAAGATGAGAATTTATGCAATGCCGGGGGTTTTCCCATTACGCTCATTTCTGCAGGCTCTTATTGTGACAGTTGTACTTCATTTGGAATGATTCGGAGAGGTAGAGTTGACCTAACCATTTTGGGGTCGCTTCAAGTGAGCGAAAAAGGGGATCTTGCGAATTGGATCGTCCCGGGGAAAAAAATTCCCGGAATGGGAGGTGCAATGGAGCTTGCCCAGAAAGCGAAAAAAGTGATTGTGGTCATGAATCATTGTGACAAAAATGGAGAACCGAAAATTGTATCAGACTGTACACTGCCGCTTACTTCTTCGGGCTGTGTACATATGATTATAACGGAAATGGGCGTTTTTGAAATAAAGGAAAGCCGGCTATGGTTAATGGAATTGTTTCACCCCTTTGAAATAAACGATATTTTTGCAAAAACAGGGTGTGAAGTACAAATCGATTCTACTTTACGCAAACTGTACGATTAATTTTTGAAACAGATAATAGGATGGAATTTAAGTAACATGTTTTTTTCAAAATTTATCATTAAAAAATTTGCCACGGGGAGTGGGATCAATGGAGAAATTCCAAAATGATATCCTTGAATGGCTGAAGGACAATCGTGCAAGAGGAGCCAGGCTATTGCAAAAACTAGTACAGGAAAATAGCACAAGGGGCAATGAAAGCAGTGCACAGGCGATAATTATTGAAAAATGCCGCAGGCTTGGCTTGCAGCTAGATATTTGGGAAATAGATGATGATCACCTGTTTCAGCACCCTGCATATTGTTCAGATCGCAATGATTATAAAGGAAACCCAAATGTAGTGGGGATTTTGAAGGGAAGCGGCGGAGGCAAATCGATCATTTTAAATGGGCATATCGATGTCGTGCCGGTCGGGGACCATAAAACCTGGATTCACGAGCCGTTTAGCGGCCATATTGAAAATGGGAGGTTGTACGGAAGAGGTGCAACCGATATGAAAGGGGGCACGGTCGCACTCCTTATGGCAATGGAATCGCTTATTGCACTTGACATCAAGCTCAAAGGGGATGTCATTTTTCAAAGTGTAATTGAAGAAGAAAGTGGAGGGGCCGGAACACTCGCAGCGGTCTTGCGGGGGTATCGTGCGGATGGTGCGATCATTCCTGAACCGACAAATTTAAGGATTTTCCCAAAACAGCAGGGTTCCATGTGGTTTCGAATCACGGTGAAGGGCAGGGCTGCCCATGGAGGAACTCGGTATGAGGGAGTCAGTGCCATAGAAAAATCAGTGAAAGTAATAGAAAGATTGCAAGACTTGGAGAAAGAAAGAAACGATAAAATTATTGATCCCCTTTATAAAAAGGTTCCGATTCCGATCCCTATTAATATTGGAAAAATCCACAGTGGAGAATGGCCTTCTTCCGTACCTGACACCGCGGTTATTGAAGGCAGGATAGGAGTGGCTCCTGAAGAAGAAATGGCTTCAGCTAAAGCTGAAATGGAGCAATATTTATTCGGCTTGCAGAAGGAGGATGACTGGTTTTCGAAGCACCCATTACAAATCGAATGGTTTGGCGGCAGGTGGGTGCCGGGTAGCCTCGAAACGGACCATCCGTTAATGAATGCACTAACCGATAGTTTTTTCAAAAGGATGAATACGGCTCCAATCATTGAGGCATCCCCTTGGGGAACCGATGGTGGCATATTGTCCACTATTGCTGATACTCCTGTCGTTGTTTTTGGGCCTGGCATAACGGAGACCGCACATGACGCAAATGAATATATAGCATTGGAAGATTTATATAAAGCGAGTGAGATCATTGCACTTACTTTATTAAATTGGTGTGAAGTGGATAACTGA
>JAUZPT010000309.1 GCA_030705745.1 Bacillota bacterium
CCTGTTTCATTGGTTTGTTTCAGAATGATATTCTGTCCGAAAGCGACAGAGAGGAAGCCTACCAATAAGCATGCGGTAAGTAAAAGATGCGTAATTTTTTTCATGATGAAATATGTTTATCCTGTTTTTGCCGATTGTAAAATTAATGCCTGATCGAATTTAGCAGTCAATTTTAAGCTGATTCTGAAAGTAATAATATTTTCCGATATAATACCAAGTGCTGAACAAAAGTAAAAAATTGGTTTTCCTTTTGGAATCAACCAAACAAGAATGTAACGAGACATTTGCAAATCCATTACAAGGAAATGATCCATCCAAACTGAAGTTATTTACAACTTAGTAAACCAATCTTGATTGACTTCATACTTTTCAATTAGGACAGTTTCAATCCCAAGCTTGTATTCTCGAAGTTTTTCACAAAGAAGATCTCCATCAATTAAATCAATAGGGGGTACTCCATCACGCGTGGCTTCTTTTATGGCATCACGTGTGAATGTCCCTGTGGTTATAAACAATCCTTTATCTGCCCGGCCCTGCATGGCACCTCTAAAATCTCTCATTTGACTTGGATTGATAGACCCTTTATATTTTTTACATTGAAAAATTACGGGGAAACTGAGAAAACCACTGATCTTTACAATCCCCTTTCCATCTATGCCGCCATCACCCGACTTTCCAGTTACTTCTACCTGGACAAAACCACTCTCGCGTAAAAGCCGTTGAGCTAAACGCTCGAAAGCATCAGGCTTAATTTCGAAAAGAACATTTAGCAGTTTTTCCTTCCAGTCAGTTGTCTCCTCCATTTGTTCAATAAATTCCTGGTCTTCCGACTTTTCGGTTTTTTGTTTGTCCGGTCTACTTTGCTCTCTAACAGTTTTTACAATCTCATCGACCTTCAACTTATCAATGGCTATTTCAGCATTTGACAGCGCCCATACTCCGCGTGCAGAATTGTCGATTAAGCCATATTTTTTCAAATAAGTTCTGGACCATGCAAGCCTATAATCAACTTCACTGTTTAAACCATTTTCGCCATGGGGTATCAGCAATGTATCTTCTGAAATTTTTGCAATCCGGTATACATTTTCATTGATCTCTTCGATGGTTCCCGAACCACCAAGTTCTTTGAGCGATTTTATTGTTGGTATCATCAGCTCGTAGTATGTTGGAAGATTATCGGTGTGTCGTTTTCGTGTCATTATTAAAAGTCTCCTTTTTTTTTATATATTCGTATTAATCCTCTACGATTTTAATTTCGTCCTCGGTTAAACCGTAAAGTTGGTAAACGAGTTGGTCGATTTCTGATTCAAGGGTTGTGGTATCGGTCTTAGTATTAACCTTTTTAGCTTCAAGCACGAGTTTTACTTTATCGACAATAATTTGTTCTGACTTTTTATCTACTGCTTCAGGTAAAGGAAATGGATTCAAGTAGTTTGTTTTGAATCTTCGTGCATCTCCCTGTAAAGTATCTCCGGTTGATTTTATAAACCACCATATTAATTTGGAATTAGCAATAGCTAAAAAATATTCATAACTTTCTTTTGTATCGGTTTTTTTCACCCAACTATATACTGTAGTAGCGTGATAAAAATTCAATTCGTTTAATATTACATTTGGGCGATTTGCACATATCTCCATTGAAGAAAGCTTGGGTTGCTCAACGTTATCAACACCTTGTTTTCTTGCATATCTATACCAAAGTGGATCATCCGTACTTCCATTATCTTTTTCTCTATGAATTGATTCTGTTTCTTTTAACCACAAATAAGCATTCGGATAGTCATGCTTGATCAAATCTTCAGATATTATCTTTGCTTCACCATTATTGCTGATTTTATACGGAAATAAAATAAAGAGTGATTTATCCGGATATTGATATCTTTGTACATCTTTACCTCTAAGAAATGGTTGCATTATATCCTTTTCAATTTTTCTATATTTTTCGTCTTTTATAAATTTACCTTCAATATAATCTCCAGTTTGTTTTCCCTCAAATAAGTATAATTCATCTTTGCCTGTAGCAATTCCTTGAAAAATTCTATCGAACTTAGTTTCAATTCTTGCTTTTTGGTTATAAATCTTTTCAAAAATATTAAAGCCCTTCGTGTTTTTAAACAAAATCCATTGATTGCTTCCATATAATTGAGAAGCTTTATCAATCATTTCGTAGGTCATGAATGTGTATTTCTCACGATCCTTCAATAAATTTTGAAAGTCTGATTTGAAAGGGAACATTTGGAAGTGAAAACCTTTTGAAGGCCTATTACTAAATTGTGCAACACAAGTATAAGTATCGGCATCTTCAAAAACCATATTTGCGCCAAAATGAGCAATTTCGTCTATGTACTGTCCATCCTTTAGATAATCTCTAAAAACCTCTGAAGAGGCAGCATTGAAAAATTTATGAGGAAAGATAAAGGCGTTATTACTTTTTAAAGCTGAAATATTTACTGCTAATTCAAAAAAGATATTTGCTAAATCATAAGATGCCTTTGCATTATGATAAATTTGTTCGTAATATAATTTTTGAATTGGTTGACAAGCTTGAATTTCCTGCACCCGCATATAGGGCGGATTTCCAATCACTACATCAAAACCCACAAAGTCCCCTTCATCGTTCAATACTTCGGGAAACTCAAAACGCCATTCGAAAGCGTTTTCGTAAATCTTATTGCTTTTGACTTCTTCGAGTTCTCTTTCTAAGTTGTCAATTTCGTCGGTGAGCTTTGTCACCTGTTTATCCCAGGCTGCCTTCTCGGCCTTGGTTTTTTCGAAGAGTGTCGTTTGTGTTGTAAGCGTAATTAAATCGCCACGCAGTTTATTGAGCCGGAGTAACCGCTTGTCATTGGATGCAACTTCACTCTCGAAGTCTTTTTTGATTTCATTGATGAGGTGTTCCATTTCGTGTTTTTCGTCCTTGCTCTTGGCGTTGCGGTAGGACATAATGGCAAGGCGATAGCTGTCGATGCTCCATTTGCTGCGTTTGAGGGCTTTGCAAATATCATCATCGAGGGCGTAACGGCTAATGAGCGAATTACCACACTTGATATTGATATCAATGTTGGGGAGGGTTTCAAGTTGCGTGAATTCGGGCCTCTTGTAGTAGGCATTTTTCAACAATTCAATCCAGAGCCGAAGCCGACATATTTTCACGGAATTGGGGTTGATGTCGACCCCAAACAAACAGTTTTCGATGATGGTTTGCTTCTCGTGAAAAAGGGTTTCCTGAATGCGCTGGCTTTCTTCGCTGTTTGGATTATATTCAAAGAATTCCAAATCGTCGTCGGTAATGATCAATTCATCGTTTACGACTTCCACCTTGTAATCGCGGAGGGTTTTGCCCTGGCGGTCGCGCAATATTTTAAGCTCACTCTTCACGGTGATGATCTCATTGAGCGCCGAAACGAGGAAATGGCCTGAACCAACTGCCGGGTCGCAAATCTTGAGGCTGTTGATAATGTCGTTGGCTTCTTTCTTATCATCGATCTTGTTGTAGAGTTGGTCGATACCGGTACATGCCCAGCCCTTGGTTACATTGAACTTCTGAACAATTGCGCGGCGAATGGTTTCGTGGCACATGTACATGGTGATGAAACTGGGGGTAAAGAATGAACCCTCCTTGTAGCCGTTGATCTTCTCGAAAATCAATCCGAGAACGGAAGCGCTGATCAGTGTCTTATTGTCTTCCTGAATGGCTTCGGAGCCCTCGCTACTGAAATCGTAGGCGTTGAGAAATTCGAAGAAATATTCGAGCGTGTCTATTTCTCCGGTTCGTTTCTTGCCGGCGTTATCTTTGAGTACCGTCGTTGAGAGAATGGGCAGCTTGCCATCTTTTAACTGACTGATACAAAAACAGGAATGTTCGATATCGGTGGGCTCGAAGAGTGAACTGTTGAGATAGGGAACGTGTGCAAAAGCTGTTTGTACATCTGCAATGCGATCGTCTTGTTTACGGGCCAGAACGCTAAAGAAAAGACTATCCAGATCGTCGAAGTTCTTTACTTTTTCGATATTTAAAAAGGCGTATGATTTATCGCCTTTATGATATTTGATTAATTGGGCTTCCAGAAGTTTAAGAAAAAGAATGCGGTTCACCCAGGTGATGGTTAATTCCAGGCTTACGTTGAAAAGCCGTTCCTGGAGGGTGGCTCCGAATTGGTTGGGCTTGTCGAGCCGTGAAATTTTATCGTGACTGTCGAGTTGTAGA
>JAUZPT010000031.1 GCA_030705745.1 Bacillota bacterium
ACAGTTCAGATATTCCAAATGTTCATGACGTGGCAACGCTCGTAACCGATCAAGAGGTGCTAATCGCTTATGTGACGGATAGCAACAATCGGAACTTGACGGCAGATCAGGTCAAAAAAACAGCTATGTCTGTCGTTCCACGATTTTACCACGTGTATGTTACTGACAACAAACCTTTGATGAAAGATGTTGAAAGCTTGTCACATCTGGATTCGACAAACCGAAATGCAAGAAATCTCGTGAAAAATTTAATCACGACGATGAAAAAATCGCCACAAGGACAACGGATGAACGCAAGTGAAAATGAAAATGGCGAGACACCCGATGATCTGAATCGCGGAATGGGAAAATAATCATTTCCATAAACAGAAGAGTTCAGCCATCCCGGCTGAACTCTTCTCCTGTTTACGCTTCCTGTACGGCCTGTCCGCTAATCAACGATTTATGCTTCGCTGCCGCATTTACTTGTTCGTCTGCGTGATAGGAAGAACGAACAAGCGGACCTGCTTCACAATGGCTAAAGCCTTTGCTCAAAGCAATTTGTTTTAATTCTTCAAACTCGTCAGGACTGTAATATTTTTCAACCTTTAAATGCTTCTTTGTGGGTTGCAAATATTGACCAATCGTCATTATATCTACATTGTTTGATCGTAAGTCATCCATCGTTTCCAGGATTTCTTCCTTCGTTTCACCAATTCCAATCATCAAACTGGACTTAGTTGGGATGGTTGGCTGCATTTCTTTTGCACGACGCAAAAATTCAAGTGACCGATCGTATGTAGCACGAGCTCTGACTCTTGGCGTAAGCCTTCGAACTGTTTCAATATTATGATTCAAAATATCCGGACGTGCATCCATTAATGTTCTGAGGTTTTCCTTCACTCCACCCATATCAGAAGGAAGAACTTCAATGCTAGTTAACGGATTTTTTCTACGGATGGCCCTTACTGTTTCAGCAAATACAGCGGACCCGCCATCCTTCAAGTCATCCCTTGCAACTGCTGTCACAACGGCATGCTTCAAATTCATCAATTGAACGGAGTCAGCTACTCTTTCCGGCTCTTGTAAGTCCAATTCGGTTGGCAGTCCTGTTTTCACTGCACAAAAACGGCATGCACGCGTGCACACATCGCCCAAAATCATAAAGGTGGCCGTTCTTCTTACAGCCCAGCACTCATGAATATTGGGACATCTCGCTTCTTCACATACAGTGTGAAGATTTTTTTCCCGCATCATTTTCTTGAGTCCGCTGTAATGATCATTCGTATTGAGCTTTATTTTTAACCATTCCGGTTTTCGTACGTATTCCTCTTTCGTACTCATTATTACACCCCATTTAGTCTTATAAATTACAAATAAACAATGTGAGGATGTGTTTCTACATTTGTCACTTTATCATACTAAAACCGGCACGACAAGCCGAAAACTTTTGCATTACCAATTATTAGCTATTATAAATGAAGCGTGAACTCGCAAACTAAATAAGCATACTACTTGAGGGGAGGATTTCAGTGCGGACACTATTACTCGTAGCTGCTTTTTTAATGTTATTTTCTTCATCCCCTTACAAGGGCGTAAAAGCTGCAGAACCGGATATTTATCAAAAAAGAATGGATTTATATAAAAAAATTGAAGCTGTCACCCAAATTCCCTGGTACTATCTGGCCGCAGTCGACCAGTATGAAAGAAATATCCGACAGGTACGAAGGGATTTGCCAAAGGTAACAGGAATAACAGGCATTTATTTTCGACCTGAGGAATGGACAGGCATGATTAATCCAAACCGAACAGACGAAAACCCTGCTTCCATCCAATATTTTGACGGCTTGGGCAGGGATGGTAATGGGGATAAAAAGGCAAGCATCTCAACCGATGAAGATATTCTTTACTCATTCGCAAGCTATCTTCTTTCATATGGAGTCGATCATGATAATATAAAAATTGCTTTGTGGGATTATTATAAACGAGATAAAACGGTTGGCATTATTGCCGATAAAGCTAAAATTTATAGAAGATTCGGAAGAATCGATCTTGATGGGCATGCATTTCCAGTCCCTATTCGCAGTACTCATAGCTATAAAAACACTTGGGGGGATGCAAGGGGCTGGGGTGGCAGAAGAATGCATGAAGGAACGGACATTTTCGCAGGCTATGGTGTTCCGGTTCGCTCCACTTGTTATGGGATCGTCGAAATGAAAGGCTGGAATAAGTTCGGCGGCTGGCGTGTGGGCATCCGTGATATCAATAACACTTATCATTATTTTGCACACTTAAGTGGATTTTCAAATAACCTTACATTAGGACAAATCGTTGAGCCGGGGATGTTGATCGGAGGCGTCGGGAGCTCTGGATATGGGCCGCCTGGAACATCAGGAAAATTCCCCCCTCACCTTCATTACGGCATGTATAAAGACAATGGCTATAGCGAATGGTCATTCGATCCGTTTCCACATTTGCGGATGTGGGAAAGACTTGAAAAGCAAAAAGCAAGAAAGCGATAATATAACATACATTTCAAGAACTAAAAAAGACTGTTCAAGTGAACAGTCTTTTTTTACTTTCCGTTGCTCGGAAGTTCGAATGAAGGCGATGTTTTGCCTCCACCATTATAAAATTGTGGTACCTCTCCTGGGAAAAGGCCCATGGCCAACGGAATGTTTTGTTGAAGCTTCGTAATCTTTGTTGCGAAAGGAGTAATAATTTGTACGCTCACTTCGAGGTGAATCGCCACCTCGATCCAAGTGTTATTGATGCCTGTCGGCTTTACTTGAGTGATGATATCCGGGCGCACATTTCCAATCGCGTTGAACCGGACAGGAATCTTCGGTCCAAGATTTCCAAATAACGCATTCTTGGTCGCCTGGCCAAGCGGTATATACCAAACGATCCCTCCATCTGTTTTTGCTTTATCAGTTTCAAAATTGACATCTGATAAATTTTCAAGTGCAGAAAGATCGCCATTTTCGGCAGCTTTTAGGTTTTTTTGCACCTGTATAGTCGTTTGAGCCAACACCCGCGAAATAATATCTGCATTTAATTTGACCGATGGTGTCTTTTGATTCCCATTCGGCACAAAAACCAGAATATCATTTATATCCCTCACATTAGAAATTTGCTTACTGATTGCATTATTGATTACAAGCGTTGCAATTTTTTTTGTTTGGGAATCGGCATAGCTCATTAAGGTGGGGGTGATTCCATTATTGATAATCCACAATCCTGCTGCCGTTGAAAAAATAAAAAACACAAACGTTAATAAAAAAACGTAGCGGTATGGCAATGGTCCCTTTCTCATTTTTCGAATGCGCAGCTTCACCAAAAAAAATCCCCCCTTCACAGCTATATGTATGCCGGGAAAAAGGGAACTAGCTCAAAAAATTTAAATTAGGGTTTATTCTAAAATGTAGTATCACATGCGGTAATGACGATGTGAAGCTCTGTTTTCAAATCCACTTCATACGGTTCAATTTCCATGCCGTTCTCCTCTATAATCCGTACAGCTGGTCGCTCACTAAGCCCTTTATTTTGCCTGCTAACAACACCCTTTCGCCCGTCGCTAAGCATGACCGTAATGCCTTCCGGATAAATCGCTACCGCTTGCCTAAAGGCTTCGATAATTTTCGAATCAAATAAACTTCCAGATCCCGCATACAAAATTTCCAATCCTTCATGCGGGAGCATTGCGCGTCTATACACTCGATTTGATGTCACGGCATCAAATACATCCGCAACAGCAATAATTTTGCCGAAATCATGTATTTCCTTGCCTGTAATTCCACGAGGATAGCCTGAGCCATTAAGCCTTTCATGATGTTGAAAAGCGCAATGTGCAGCAATCAATGGTACCCCCGGTGTATTTCGAAGTATTTGAAATCCTTCATCGGCATGGCTTTTGATGATTTGATATTCTTCTTCCGTCAATTTTCCACACTTTAGAAGAATATTTTCCGGAATTCTCATTTTTCCTACATCATGCAAAATTGCACCAAGGCCGAGGGTCTCCAATTCCTTTGGCGACAACTTCATTTCAAGGCCGATGGCAAGGGAGTACATCGTAACATTTAAAGAGTGGGTAAAAATATAATGATCATATGTATACACATCTGACAACAAAACGAGCAAATCCTGATTGCTTTTGATTTCAGTAAGGATATATGTTATTAACGCTTTGAAGTCCTTTGTTGCTTTTTCAATGACAAACGACCCTGAAACAAATTTCTCCTTCTGTAATCGTACAAAGCTGTCTTCAATCGTTTTCATTGCTTTCTGGCGAATCGGCATCGAAATTGCATCTTTTACATTTATGTCATCTGTTTTCCTGTCTTCTACATAAATATAATGAATTCCCATGTCCTCCAGCCGCCTAAGAAATTTTGCTTCCAATTCGACTCCTGCATTTAACAGAATTTGACCACGGTCATTATAGATTGTTTTTCCTAATATTGCCCCATTTATCACAGATGCCGTTGTCACTAATCTCATAACATACTCCAATCCAAAAACTTCCACCAGCGGGAAGATAATTCGACATTTTTTTCTCTATTTCTATTATTGTCCGTACCTTTTCAAATTTTCAACCTCAAAAAGTCCCTTTCCTGCAAAAACCTTTCGACAAAGTGAAAACTGAAAGCACAATTGGAATCCGACATTGCAAAAAACAAAAAATTTCACCCTCAAAAAAAAAAAAAAAATGATGCCTACCGTACAGGGAGGCATCAAATCATTTTTAACAGCGCTTCTTTTCCCGGCAATCCTGGGTGGATTCCCAGCTTCTCAGCTTCATAAGTAACGGATTCGAGAGGTGCTTCCAGCAGTTCTTCGATAGTTTTGACGCCCACGGCTCGCGCGGCCACAATTCCACGATTCTTTAGCTTCGCATTCAATAATCCCACGTCAAGAGCACCGCACATAATATAACCTTTTTCGTTGGATATCGTTAACAGTGTCGTTTTCG
The DNA here is from genome assembly GCA_030705745.1 of Bacillota bacterium. Classification (GTDB taxonomy): domain Bacteria; phylum Bacillota; class Bacilli; order Bacillales; family Cytobacillaceae; genus Neobacillus_A. The sequence goes on from JAUZPT010000031.1 coordinate 4,955, forward strand.
GTAGTCTTACTGTCACAGCCAAAAACGTATGCCCGCCAATGACAATTGGTAACAAATCAATCATTTGACCACTCCTTTCCTGCCATTAACACAGTATGTTACGAGCAGAAAAAAAGTGATTTTATTTTTCAACTATCTTGTTAATTTCCATTCAAGTACATTCCGCAAAAATTCCGGTAAATAATACTGTTTCTTTTTCGCGCGAAATGCTTCAGAAAAAAATTTGCCAAACGTAAACATATCCGGTATCGCCAATCGGTATTTCTTTTCAGGCTGAATTACCTTTCCATTAATCCGAATGATGGAATTTCCATGTTCAAAGGCAATTCGGTCATACACGATCATTCCCATAACATTCCCCCTGAATCCTAAACCTTTAATCTGCATATGTGGCCATGTAGCATCGGTAGTTTGTATAAGGATTTCCTTGAGTTCCGTACCTGTCAATTCGATTGCGCAAGGATTGATTGGATGAGGACAGATTCTTAATAAATCAAACTTTGTTACATTTCCTGTTAAAGGTCCCAATAGAAGGCCCGCGTTTATAAAGGCGCAATCCGCATCACACCATTCCCTTATAGCCTCGCATAATAAGCTGGGAAGCGCAGACTCGATGAAATACTCGCTGGAAAGTGATGCAGGCAAGGAAACCACCTTTTCTGCAAGCAATTGCTTTCCATGTTGAATCAAAGCTTGCTCTTCATCTCTGTCTCCTTCATGTTCAGCCATTCCATTTACATCGTATAAAATCGCGCTTTTCCCTGTTACTTTATGCTTTTCATCAACCTGAAGCGTTACATGCCCAACGAATTGCCCATACTTGCCTGCTGCGCCTAGGAGAGTATTTTTGATGATTTTTCCTCCGTGGAGAATGTGATGCGTATGAGCACCAAGAATGACATCAATAGCGGGAAATTCAGCGGCGATGCGTTCATCTATAGGTAGGCCCAAATGCGAAAGCAATATAATTACATCTGAGTTTTCCTTTAAGAAAGACAATTCTTTTTTCAGCTGCTTCACTGGCTCTGTCAGTTCCCAATCAAGCATTTCATAGAAATGGGCAAAATAAACAGTCAAACCGATCACACCAATTCGTGTGCCTTCGCTTGTACTGTAAATAGAAAAAGGCTTGGCCCATTGTGGGCGGGAGCCATCCATTTTAAAGATGTTTGCAGCAAGAACATCAAATTTCGCATTTTCATACATCGTGTCCAGGTTACCATGAGGTAATGTAATTCCCTCATTGTTTCCGATCGTGACAGCGGTATAGCCGGCATCGTTCAATAATTCTGTATTCCCTTTTCCCATTGTGCCTTCGGAAAAGGGATGCCATCGGTCCATATGGTCGCCCACATCAAACAAGTAGACGGCATCTCCTTCAGCAGTGTGCCACTGTTTGCGGTCGGCAAGACGGCGGTGAATTCGAGGCCAATGTTCAAAGTGGCTGTGTAAATCATTCGTATGATAAATATGGATCGTTTCCATTCTACCGCTTCCTTTTTCTTTTCCGTCAATATGTTATTTACGCTATGCGATGATACCTTCATAAATCATCCGCAAACCTACAATTACAAGGATCGTTCGTAAAATAATGACAATCGTTTTGCTTTTTAGTTTTGTATTTAAGTAAACACCAACCTTGGCACCAATCCAAGCACCAGGAATCAGCGCAAGCGCAAAAGCCCAATTTACATTTCCTAGCATAATATGCGTAATCGAACTCAGAACGGAAGACGGAAAAATCATAAACATTGAAGTTGCCACTGCTACATGAGGCGGGAAAAAGAAAATTAATATCATGGCAGGAACCATCAAGGAACCTCCGCCAACGCCAAACACTCCGGAGCAAAATCCGACGAAAAATGAGATGAGAACTCCAATTAAAGGACTAAATCCATATTCAAACGTTTTGCCCTCATTATCTGTAAATGTTCTGAAGATGCCTTTATCTTTTCGGAAAGGAATTGGTTTCATTTTATTTTTCAAAGTTAAAACGATGGAAACTAGGATAATAAAAAGTCCGAAAAAGAGATTGAAGGAATGCAAATTCAACTTCTCTGTCACCCATGCACCCAGAATGCTGCCTGGCCCGCTACCAATCAGAAAAATAAGGCCGCTTTTATAATCGACCGTTTTATGCTTCATATAAGATAGGGTAGAGGAGAGCCCTGTAAAAATCATCGTAAATAAAGAGGTCCCAACTGCCACCTGTGGAGTCAGGTGTGCAAAACCATGAATTGTTCCCAAATACAATAACGTAGGAACAATAATAATTCCACCTCCAAGGCCAATCAATGAACCGAGTGAACTAGCTGCAAGTCCCAATAAAAGCAAAAAAATCCATTCCACAAATAGTCCTTCTTCCTATTTAAAATAAATCGAGCTGCCTCGGCGCCAAATTCTCATAATGAATCCCAAGGATGTCCATCATTTGTTTAGCATTATCGGAAGCATCTCCGCCTGAGTTGTTATTAAAGAGCACATAAACATTTTCACATTCCTGCTGCAGTGCTCTTATGTACGTTGCCCATTGCTCCAATTCCTGTTGATTATAGCGATATAAATAGCGAACTTCTCGCCAATTTTCCGCATTCTTTTTTTGCCATCCATACGTATTTCGACCATGGAAACGGACAAGCACTTTGTTGGAATCAGTTGTTTTAAGAACAATTGGAACCGAACCTTCGCCTGACTGCGGCTCGTCACAAATGCTATGAATCCATTTTTGTTCCACCATAAATTCGAGTGTTTTGTCGCGATATTCCGGCCGAAACCAGGACTGATGTCTAAATTCAAGTGCACAGTGAATATCTTCCATTTCTTCTTTGCACCAACGCAGATAATCGACATTTTCTTTTTTGCAATCAAACCATGGAGGAAATTGAAAAAGAACCATGGCTAATTTATTTTTGTCTGTATATGGTTCCAACGAGTCCTTGAAAGCACTAAACATTTCATGTTTGTTTTCAAATGGTATTTCCCCGCGCTGATGACCCGTCATTCCCTGGTACGCTTTTACAATAAACTGAAACGAATCGGGCGTTTCATCCACCCATTTTGCTGCATTCCGTTTCGGCTGAATTGCATAAAAAGCCGAATCCACTTCGACTATTGGAAAATGCCCAGCATATTCCTTCAATTTATGACGGGGAGAGTGGCCGGTTTGATACAAGCGATCATGGTCTCCCCATCCTGTAACACCCATAAAAATCATCGAGTCACCCCCAATATCCCTATTTTAACATAAGAAATAAACAACGTTGGAATTTTCAGATCATTATCATGAAGAAAATCTCAAAAATCCGCCTGCCAGCGCGACAGACGGATCAAAATGAAGCTTATTGATTAACCGATTGAACCTTCCATTTCGAACTTGATGAGGCGGTTCATTTCTACCGCATATTCCATCGGAAGTTCTTTTGTAAAAGGCTCGATGAAGCCCATGACGATCATTTCCGTAGCTTCTTGCTGGGAAATACCTCGGCTCATCAAATAGAACAATTGCTCTTCTGAAACCTTTGATACTTTCGCTTCGTGTTCAAGCGAAATATTATCATTGAGAATTTCATTGTATGGAATAGTATCAGAAGTCGATTGGTTATCCATAATTAATGTATCACATTCAATATTGGAGCGAGCGCCGTCCGCTTTGCGCCCAAAATGGACAATACCGCGATACGTTACTTTTCCGCCGTGCTTCGAAATCGACTTGGATACGATCGTTGAAGATGTATTCGGTGCAAGATGGATCATCTTCGCCCCGGCATCCTGATGCTGTCCTTTACCGGCAATCGCGATTGACAGCGTCATGCCACGTGCGCCTTCGCCTTTTAAAATAACTGCAGGATACTTCATTGTTAACTTCGAACCGATGTTTCCGTCAATCCATTCCATCGTTGCATTAGCGTCACAGACTGCACGCTTTGTTACAAGGTTGAATACGTTATTTGCCCAGTTTTGAATCGTTGTGTAACGGCAATAAGCATCTTTTTTAATAACAATTTCTACCACGGCACTGTGAAGAGAATTCGTTGTATAAACAGGTGCTGTACATCCTTCCACATAGTGAACATGTGCGCCTTCATCAACGATGATTAACGTACGTTCAAACTGGCCCATATTTTCGGAATTGATACGGAAATACGCCTGTAGTGGTGTATCCACTTTAATTCCTTTAGGAACATAGATGAAAGAACCGCCTGACCAAACGGCTGAATTCAAAGCAGAAAACTTGTTGTCTGTCGGAGGAATCGTTTTTCCGAAATGTTCACGGAAAATATCTTCATTCTCTTTCAAAGCAGAATCGGTATCTTTAAAAACAATACCAAGGTCTTCAAGTTCTTGCTTCATATTATGGTAAACAACTTCTGACTCGTATTGAGCAGAAACGCCAGCTAAATACTTTTGCTCTGCCTCTGGAATTCCGAGTTTGTCAAATGTTGCCTTGATTTCCTCTGGCACTTCATCCCAAGACTTCTCGGAACGCTCTGACGGCTTCACATAATATGTGATTTCATCAAAGTTAAGCGAAGCCATGTCACCGCCCCATTGCGGCATTGGCATTTTATAAAAATGCTCAAGCGATTTCAAACGGAAATCGAGCATCCACTGTGGTTCATCTTTTAATTTTGAAATTTCCTCAACGATTTCGCGAGTCAAACCACGCTTTGATCGAAAAATGGAAACGTCTTTATCGGCAAAACCGTATTTATAATCACCGATTTCCGGCATTTTTTTCGCCATCTTCGTCTTCCTCCCTCTTGAACGGTAACGGACGGTTATGCTCGCCCTCTACTCGTTCGATTATTGTCCGTCGTCCTGAAGGCCCTTTTCCATCGCCTTCCACGCCAGGGTGGCACACTTAATTCGTGCTGGAAACTTGGAAACTCCCTGAAGGGCTTCGATGTCACCTAAGTCTAAGTCATCTTCATACTCTTTCCCAAGCATCATATCCGAGAAAATTCGCGACAACTTCAACGCTTCCTCCGCCGTTTTCCCTTTGATTGCCTGTGTCATCATCGAAGCGGATGACATCGAAATCGAGCAGCCTTCTCCTTCGAATTTCGCATCCGACACAATCCCATCGGCCACTTTCATCGTCAGCTGAATTCGGTCGCCACATGTCGGATTATTCATATTTATAGTCAAGCTGCCATCTTCCAAAATCCCTTTGTTACGGGGATTTTTATAATGATCCATAATAACCTGCCGATACAGAGTATCTAAATTATTAGAAGACATCGCTAAAATACTCCTTTGTTTTGATAAGCCCAAGAACCAGCTTATCAATCTCTTCTTCCGTATTATAGAGGTAAAAGCTTGCACGTGCAGTAGCAGATGCCTTAAGCCATCTCATCAACGGCTGGGCACAGTGATGTCCTGCCCTGACAGCAATTCCTTCCGCATCAAGGACGGTTGCCACATCATGTGGATGAACGTCGCTTAAATTAAAGGTGACTAAGCCCGCCCGTTTGGTTGGATCCATCGGCCCATAAATCGTCATTCCTTCGATGGAGGACATTTTATCAAGCGCATATGCAGCAAGTTTATGCTCATGGGCTTCAATATTTTCTAGACCCACCTGCTGCAGAAAATCAATCGCTGCTCCCAATCCAACTGCACCTGCTATTATCGGTGTTCCGCCTTCGAATTTCCACGGAAGTTCTTTCCATGTGGATTCTTGAAGCTGAACGAAATCGATCATTTCACCGCCGAATTCAATCGGCTCCATCTCTTCAAGCAATTCCTTCTTACCGTAAAGTACACCGATTCCGGTAGGACCACACATTTTATGGCCGGAAAAAGCAAGGAAATCACAATTCAGTTCTTGAACATCTATTTTCATATGCGGAGCGCTCTGGGCACCATCGACCACCATTATCGCTCCATTTTGATGGGCAATTGCAGCGATCTCCTTAATCGGATTGATGACACCAAGAACGTTCGATACTTGCATAATGGATACAATTTTCGTATTGGAAGTAACCGTTGTTCGGACATCCTCAAGAGAAATGCTTCCATCCTCCTGAAGCGGCAAATACTTCAATGTGGCTCCAGTCCGTCTAGCTACCTGCTGCCATGGAATGATATTGCTATGATGCTCCATGTGGGAAATGACGATTTCATCGCCTTCCTTCAGGTTCGCCATGCCGTAGCTTGCTGCGACAGTATTGATAGCCGTTGTCGTCCCTCTTGTAAAAATAATTTCCTGTGTCGACTTCGCATTAATGAACTTGCGAACCTTCTCGCGAGCTCCTTCATAGGCATCTGTCGCTCGTGTCCCAAGTGTATGGACACCGCGATGGACATTGGAGTTGATATTCCGATAGTAGTGATCGATTGCCTCAATCACTTGAATCGGTTTTTGAGAAGTTGCAGCACTGTCGAGATAAACTAGTTGCCTGCCATTGACTTCTTGATTCAGAATAGGAAATTGCTTGCGAATATCACTGATATTCATTATTTTACTTTCCTTTCAATCACAGCAGTCAGCTGCTTTTTAACTCCTTCGATCGGAAGCTGATTGACCACAGGCGCAAGGAAGCCATGAATGACTAATCGTTCTGCTTCTTTTTGCGGAATTCCGCGGCTCATTAAATAGTAAAGCTGTACCGGATCTACGCGGCCAACGGATGCTGCATGGCCTGCCGTAACATCATCTTCATCGATTAACAAAATCGGATTGGCATCGCCGCGCGCTTTTTCACTCAACATAAGGACGCGTGATTCCTGTTCGGCATTCGATTTGCTAGCGCCGTGTTCGATTTTGCCAATTCCGTTAAAAATGGAAGAAGCGCTGTCCTTCATGACACCATGCTTTAAAATATAGCCTTCGGAATTTTTTCCGAAATGGACAACCTTCGTTGTAAAGTTTTGCGTTTGTTCACCACTGCCGACTACAACTGTTTTTGTATCTCCATAAGATCCATCACCAACAAGATTGGTAACATTTTCAGAAACAGTGTTTCCATCGTTCATTAAGCCTAGTGCCCACTCAAGGCGTGCATCACGACCAACTGTACCTCTGCGGTTCACATACGTTGTAATTCCTTTTGCGAGATTGTCAACAGCACCGTATAAAACTTTGGCATTGGCATTCGCAAAAACTTCCGTAACGATATTAAAAATCCCATTTGAAGCATCGACGGTGGAAATATAGTTTTCTACATACGTAACTGAACTATTGTCATCTGCAACGACAATCACGTGGTTAACCAGATTAGAATTCACATCATCATGCACATAAACCGCTTGAATCGGCTCATTGATTTCAACGTTTTTTGGAACATACAAGAATGCTCCGCCGTTAAAAAGTGCAGCGTGAAGGGCTGTCAAGCGATGTTCTTCTGCTTTGACACCATTTGTCATAAAGTATTTTTGCATGAGCTCGCCGTGTTCACGAACAGCCGTGAAAATATCTGTGAAAATGACCCCCTTGCTTTTCAACTCTTCTGAAAGAGAAAGAAATGCAGGTGTCTGATTTCGCTGAATGTATAAATTACGATTAACCGACTCAGAATCAATTAACGCTTTTACATCATCAGACAGCGCCTCAAGTGAAGCAAACGCCTCGCTTTCGACCGTATGTCCCTGCAATTGAGTAAAGTTCCATTTATCGATCTTCGTTTTATCCGGTCGTGGCATTGGCAACGCATCCGCTGCTTCAATCGCCTTCACACGTATAGCTTCTACCCATGCCGGTTCACCCATTTTTTTTGAAAAAGAAGCTACAAACTCCTTGTCAAATGGCAATTTCGTTTCTGTTGTCATTATTGGATCCTCCTACCGCTTACGCTTCTTGACCAACTGTTTCGTCTTCAATACCAAGTTCTTGCTTGATCCAATCATATCCTTCAGCTTCCAGACGGTGTGCAAGCTCAGGTCCGCCTGATTTCACAACTCGTCCTTGCATCATAACGTGAACATGGTCAGGAGTGATGTAGTTTAATAAACGTTGATAATGTGTAATGATTAAACAACCGAAATCTTCGCTGCGCATTTGATTGATACCTTTTGATACAACTTTTAGCGCATCAATATCAAGTCCTGAGTCGATTTCGTCCAAAATAGCAATTTTCGGTTCAAGCATCATCAATTGAAGGATTTCATTGCGCTTTTTCTCTCCGCCTGAGAAACCTTCATTTAAATAACGCTGCGCCATATCCTGATCCATTTCAAGGAATTCCATTTGTTTATCCATTTTGCGGATAAATTTCATGAGTGAAATTTCGTTTCCTTCACCAAGGCGGCTGTTAATTGCTGAACGTAGGAAGTCTGCATTTGTTACCCCGTTAATTTCACTTGGATACTGCATCGCAAGGAATAGACCTGCGCGTGCGCGCTCGTCCACTTCCATCTCTAATACGTCTTTACCATCAAGAGTGATGCTGCCGCTTGTTACTTCGTACTTCGGATGTCCCATAATTGCCGAAGATAAAGTTGATTTATCTGTACCGTTAGGACCCATGATTGCATGGATTTTTCCGCCGTCTATTTCAAGATTTACACCTTTTAAAATTTCTTTTCCGTCAATTGAAACGTGAAGATCCTTAATTACTAACTTTGATCCAGCCATATATATACCTCCGAAAGATAAAAAGTTTTCAAATTTGTTCACAGAAATGACATATTTCTATTCTCACTTTATTCTCATTACAATCTTATAACAAATGAAAAGTGTTAGCAACTCTAAAACCGTATTATCAAATCCAAAAAACGTCTTCCAATTCCTTTTCAGTGACGATCGTTTGAGTGAGAATGGTAAAGCTGGATATATATAACCGTTTTATTTTTTCCATTTTTACTTCTTTCATCCTTTCTTATATCGTAAAAAAACCAGGGGATTCCTCCACTGGCTTTCCGAGTTTCTACATTAATATTACGTCACATTAAGAGTGGACTTTCCGATCAAGCTCGGCTACGAGGTGCTGGCTTCTCTCATAATCTTTCTCACGTCGCTTTTCTATTTCCATCCTGACATCATGCTTAAGACTATAAACTGCATAACTAACTCCGTGGGATGACTGCATTGCCTTTTCCATTTCTTGTGTGTAATTCAACTGAAGATGATTGATAATGAATCCTTCCCTTCGGTTCTGTTTTTATCATTTCCATCATTATTTATATACCCTGATAAAAATTCAAAAAACAACTTTCACCTAAAAACCATTGGTAATTTATAGGATTAAAGGAAATTTATTGTTTTAACTGATTTAATTCCGACATCGCATCCTGTACAAGCGTCACCGCCTGGCTCATCGCAGCTCCTCCGCCGAACGCTGCCGTCACCCCGATGGTTTCCATGATTTCTTCTTCGGATGCTCCTTCGTCTATACAGCCTTTCACATGATAAATAATACAATATTCATCCTGCGAATAAAGGCTAATTCCAAGCGCAATCAGCTGCTTGTCCTTTTTTGAAAGTGTGCCTTCACGAAAACACTCTTCGGTAAATTCGTTGTAACGTTGTGCAAGCTGGGGCATTTTTTGTGTAAATGTGCCAAGACCCGCTTTATATTGATAAAGTGCCTCCTCTATTGAATTGTTCGGTTCCTGATATTCCATTTTCAAAACACTCCAATCTTTAATGAGTCGATATTAGTATGTAGAAAAAGAATATCTATATACAAAAAAACAAAGCAGACACTGAGCGCCTGCTTTGTTTTTTACTACTATTTAGAAACCGGGACAACTGCGCCTTTGTATTGCTTCAGGATAA
>JAUZPT010000310.1 GCA_030705745.1 Bacillota bacterium
CTTGATTGAAAACCTGGCTAACCCTTGGTGCCGAGAGGAATGCAGGATTTTTTTTCATGATTTCTTTTTTATATGAGTCTTTACCTGGTTTGAAATCAAGCCAGATTACAAGCACATTGCTCGGTTGTGGCATACTGGAAATTTCCTGTGTGACTTTGCGGAACTTGTCCGCGCTTTTTAGCTTAAGTGAAACGCTTGGCTTGTTATTTTCATCAAAAGACTGCTTTGCGCCGCCTTCAGCCAAATCTGTACCGTCCATCATCAAACGGTCATTGACATCGCGAAAGGTTAAGTTCGCTTCAGTCGAAAGAATTTGCCTTGCCTTATTTTGATCTTCAACGCCTGCAAGCTGCACGCGGATGCGATTTTTCCCTTCAATTTCAAGGCTCGGTTCACTGACACCAAGAACGTTGATCCGTTTATCGAGCGCCTGTGCCGTGCTGGCCATTGTATCCTTATCAATAATTTGTCCCTTTTTAGCAGGCTGGACTTCATATAATACTTCAAAGCCTCCTTGCAAATCGAGACCAAGTTTAATATTGTTCAAAATGTTTTTTGTTGTTGCTCCCATCAAACTTCCGACAAGCAAAATAATGAGAAAGAAAGCAACGATCCTACCGCGTTTTACCATTATGTATAAATCCTCCTTAAGCTTTTAAGCCAAAGCACCTGAAAAACAAACACTATGCTCTGAATATTCTTTTTTCGACATTAATAATCTCATTATGAAATAAGTTGGAAAAGCTGTCAATTTCTCATAAAAATAAAAATGGCCTTTATGCGCGCGTTATTTCAGCAATTCTTTCCATTCGTGATCATCTTCAAGGGATGTTTCAGTTTTTTTGTACGACTCGATCGTTGCAAAGCTAATATAATCACTAACTTTGATAGAAAGAATTTGTTGAACTATTTCGTGTAGTTTTTTCTCTTCTTTGTCTTTTTTCCATTTTTTCCTGACTAAAAATGCCCATAACTCTTCCTCTGTTATCGTGTCGTAGCCGAGCAAACGGAATTCCTCCAGCTTACTGATCAGCGCCGGTCTAACCTCCTTGCGAAAATGATCGTTCATAGTGCTGAGATTCATCGAATTGCCTCCTCGCCAAAAATCCAATTAGATTTAGCTTTCCAAAAAGTGATCCTCCCTGTCATGCTTTGTCCACTATCTTGCATATAGTTAATTGTATATGATATCCACTATTTTGAGAAGGTGGGAAACTGAATGTCCAAATTTTTAAAAGGAACAATGATCCTGCTTTTAGCAGGCTTAATCACAAGAGTGCTTGGTTTCATCAATCGCATCGTCATTGCCAGATTTATTGGTGAAGAAGGTGTTGGATTATATATGATGGCTTTTCCAACGCTCGTACTCGTCATCACACTAACACAACTTGGGCTGCCGGTCGCCATTTCAAAAAATGTAGCTGAAGCCGAAGCGCGTGGTGATACAAAAGAAATTAAAAAGATTTTGGTTGTATCGCTCGCAACAACGATTGCACTTTCAGTTATTTTCACCCCTGCGCTTATATTCCTTGCTCCCTATTTGTCAAAAACGCTATTTACGGATCCAAGAACGTATTATCCATTGCTTGCTATTGCCCCTGTTGTACCAATCATTGCGGTTTCTTCCGTTTTACGTGGTTATTTTCAAGGCAAGCAGAATATGAAACCTGCCGCCAATTCGCAAATACTTGAACAGGTTGTCCGGATCGGTTTAATTGCCGTAATGACTAAAGCTTTTCTTCCATATGGCATTGAATACGCTGCGGCAGCGGCAATGTTTTCTTCCGTCATCGGGGAGCTCGCTTCACTCATTTATTTAATGACGGCATTCAAGCTGAAAAAGAGATTTAAACTTCGATCTAAATTTTTTCAATTCGCTCATTCAGGCAAACAGACCTTTCTGGATTTAATGAGCATTGCCCTTCCCACAACTGGCAGCAGATTAATAGGATCAGTGGCCTGGTTTTTTGAACCTATTGTCGTCACTCATAGCCTAGCGTTGGCCGGAGTAGCAGCAGTCGAGGCGACGAGACAATATGGAGCATTAACAGGATATGCGCTTCCTCTCCTATTTTTGCCTTCGTTTGTCACGCTTTCCCTGGCAACCTCTCTCGTACCAGCCATTAGTGAAGCGAACTCAACAAAAAACATGAAATTGATTGAATACCGTTTACAGCAAGCGTTGAAGTTTTCGTTTTTGACTGGCGGCCTTGCCGTCATAATCCTGTATGTTTTAGCAGTCCCTCTTATGAAGCTCATGTTCGGATCAGCGAATGGATCGCAATTCATCCAGTTAATGGCGCCTTTTTTTCTTCTGTTTTATTATCAGGGACCTTTGCAGGCGGCATTGCAGGCTCTTAATCTTGCACGGGCGGCCATGATCAACAGTTTGATCGGTGCAATCGTGAAAACGGCAGTCATTTTTTTTCTCGCCTCACAGCCGGCTTTTGGTATCAACGGAGCTGCATTGGGTATTATCACCGGGATTGTAGTTGTAACTGTGCTCCATTTTGCGACGGTCTTAAAAATAATTCCCTTTTCCTTGCATATCTTTGATTATGCCAAAAGCTTTCTTGTCATGGGGATATCTGGTTTTGCGGGATATTGGCAATTTGAACACACTCTTGTCAACGAGCATTTGGCAACAAGGGTACTTGCCTCCACCAGTGGGATGTGTGTAAGTTATTTTCTTCTCGTTATCGCGTTCAGGCTTCTGAAAAAGGATGAAATAAAGCTAATCCCATGGATTGGCAAACCTCTTTCAAAATGGGCTTTCCGGTAAAATGAATTTTTGACAAAAGTAAAGACACGCCTGATTTGCGTGTCTTTACTTTTCGTCTATCGTGTCAATAAAAAATTTCCCGTCTTCGAAGCTGCAAAATGAAACTTTTTTTACATCATGATACCCTTTCTTCCTAAGTTCCTGGCGAAGCCACAAGTTGGTCTTTTGAATTCTTTTCAAATTAGCCTCTTGAATCGCCCCATCGAGAATGAGAGGAATCGTGATGCTTCCCTTTTTGTTTTTGTTTCCTTTCTCTTTTTGGATGATGGATAGCTTGCCCGAAGTTTCTAAAATGGCAAACTCAACGTCCGCAATGCTCCTTATATCTTTCTCACGAAGCTGCAGAAGCAAATCATCAAAGTTATATCGCTGCTTTCTCATCATTACTTCATCAATTTTTCCATTATTAATTATAATGGACGGTTTCCCGTCCACAAAATCCCTGAATTTCTTGCTCTTTAATGAGAAAAGGGCAAGCACAATTTGTATCAACATCAATAATACCATTGGAAGAACGGTATGAAGTATAGGATAATCGGTGTTTTCAATTGACACGACTGCCATCTCGGCAATCATAATAAATACGACCAAATCAAGGATGCTTAATTCACCGATTTCCCTCTTTCCCATAAATCGAAAGATAATCAAGATAAGGGCATAAAAAAAGATTGTCCGCAAAAGGATGAATAAATAGTGCTCCATAATTTCCTCCCTTCATCCTGTTTCCCATATTATTTTTCTCACAAAAAAAATTTCAATACCCGTAAGGAATTTTCAGACTAAAAATTGCCGTTATCCCCCTGATAAATTCCAACTTTTTTCATTCTATTTTTATTTCATGTGAATATGCTTGTACTAAGGATAGCTGTTTACTTGTAGCAGTTTCGAAAATGGAAACAGCTGGATTTAATAATGCCTGTAGGACGGGTGAGGAGGGAACGAAAATCGAATCAAAAAGCCTAGGTACTTCATTAATGTATGGTTTGATTTTTATCTTTGTATTTGCAGTGGCATGCAGTTTTATTTTTTCGCTGATTCTCAGATTTACAACAGTTCGTGAGATTTCCCTGCACTATATCGTCTCTGCTGCTTCATTCGTCGGATTGTTTGGAGGAGGATTTTTATCAGGCGGAAAGGGAAAACACAAAGGTTGGTTGATTGGTGGCTTAACGGGATTACTTTATTCTTTCATCATCTTCCTTTTTCAATACTTAGGATACGACCGTCTTTTCAGTGGAGAGCAAATTGTCTATCATGTTTGCTATGTTCTCATTGCCATGATGGGTGGCATCCTCGGGGTAAATATGGCTGGAACTCCGCGTAGAGTCGAGTAAAAAAAGGAAGCCTCAATGGCTTCCTCAGATTGTCGAGAAAGGGGTATTTTCTCGACAATTTTTTATTTTCTCAGAATCTTAC
>JAUZPT010000311.1 GCA_030705745.1 Bacillota bacterium
CTCCTTTTCCGCTTTTTTTGGAGATTTCGACAATGGTTCCCCTGCCGACAAAACATGTATCACCATTTTCTTGTTTTCCAACATAGTGCATATCAATCGACGAATTTCCAATCGACATGGTTTTGACGTAAATCTTAAGATTCTCATCCAAAAACACTTGTTTAAGGTAGTCACATTGTAAATTTGCTACGACGGGAATCGTCTCAAATGAAGGTTTGATCCAATTCTGCATAAAACCAAGGCTTTTAAAATACTCAATCCTTGCTTCTTCAAAGTAAGAAAACGGGATCGTATTATTTAGATGGCCAAACATATCTATTTCGGAAAAACGCACCTTGACTGGATGATAAAAATGAAATTCTTCCTCCCAGGAATTAAGATCCTTGATGTATTCGATTCTGTTCATCGATTTCTCCCCTTTTAACACTGAATGACGATTCATTTTTTTAATTATAAATTATTTTGGCAAAATTTCAAAGCTAAAGTGAGTGAGTGGCACAAAAAAGGTTTTTATATTTCAAATAAATCAGACGACAAAAAAAGGATTACTTTTGTTTTCTTGAAAAATGAGAAAACAAAAGTATATCCTTTAATATTATTCTTTTTTTGCTTTCGCATAAATTATAAACCTTTTTGGAGCATTGCCTATATAGTGAAACGGATAGCATGTCGTGAGAATGAGCTCCTCGTGTTGATGTTGCAAAGTGATGATGCTCGTGTCATTTGCATCGACGATTTTTGTGGTGGTGATTGTATAGGTGAATTTTCCATACGGCATATTCACTTCTAGACCATCACCCACTTTCAATTCTCCGAGGTGGCGAAAAACAGTGTCTCGATGTCCGGATAAAACTATTTGGCCCTTTTGCCCCGGAAAAAATGATTGTTTATAATGGCCTACTCCTTTTCTTAACTCATTGGGATCTGTTCCTTCTACGACTGCTAATTCCGAATGGATTCTTGGTATGGCAAGAAGGCCGATTGTTTGCCCTGTTACAGGTTTGAATTTCTTTGTACTTTCATTTTGAGACTCTTTCACTTGCACTACTTTGATTTTTTTTGCCTGCTGTAAAGAATGTTCTGTCTCAGCTTTTGACCCAGCCATTCGTTGTACGCCCATTCCGAGAAAGAAAACACCCACAATTACAAACAACATTGGTATCAGCGATTTGCGTATCATTGCCACCCATCCCAGCGTGATCTTTTAAGCCAGTATATCAAAAAATGTTTTCTCTTAAATTGCCTTAAAAATTAAAAATCCCCCTTCTCAGATAAAAAGGGGGGAAATGATTAAACTTGATCGCTTCCGAAGAAGTTTTTGAACGATTGTAATGTTGTATCACGGTTTAATGCAGCAATGGATGTGGTTAATGGAATGCCTTTCGGGCATGACTGTACACAATTTTGCGAGTTTCCACAGTTGGCAAGCCCACCATCTCCCATAATTGCTTCCAGACGTTCAGCCTTATTCATCTCACCTGTTGGGTGTGCATTAAATAAACGCACTTGTGAAAGCGGTGCCGGACCGATAAAGTCGGATTTGCTGTTCACATTCGGACAAGCTTCCAGGCAAACTCCACATGTCATACATTTAGAAAGTTCATAAGCCCATTGACGTTTTTTCTCAGGCATACGCGGACCGGGCCCTAAATCGTATGTTCCGTCAATTGGAATCCAAGCTTTAACCTTTTTAAGAGAATCAAACATTCTACTGCGGTCGACCTGCAAGTCACGAACTACAGGAAACGTTCTCATAGGCTCAAGGCGGATTGGCTGTTCAAGCTGATCAACAAGAGCTGTACAAGATTGACGCGGTTTCCCGTTAATTACCATTGAACAAGCTCCACAAACCTCTTCCAGACAGTTCATATCCCACGTGATTGGAGTTGAGCTTTGGCCCTTCCCATTCACTGGGTTTCTGCGGATTTCCATCAATGCGGAAATAACATTCATATTCGGCCGGTAAGAAAGTTCGAATTCTTCCTGATAAGGAGCAGAATTCGGAGCATCCTGACGAGTAATAATAAACTTAACTGTTTTGTTTTCAGACATTCGCTTCTACTCCCCCTGGCTCTTTTTCGAATAGTCACGCTTACGCGGCTTGATTAACGATGTATCAACATCTTCATAATGGAATGCAGGTGCTGATTTGGATCCTGTAAATTTAGCCATTGTTGTTTTCAGGAATTCTTCGTCATTGCGTTCAGGGAATTCAGGTTTATAATGAGCTCCACGGCTTTCGTTACGATTTAAAGCACCAATTGTTACAACACGAGCAAGCTGCAGCATATTCTGAAGTTGTCTCGTGAATGCTGCCCCTTGGTTGCTCCATTTCGCCGTATCATTGATGTTAATATTGTCATATCGCTCCAAAAGTTCCTGGATTTTATCATCTGTCTGCTTAAGTTTTTCGTTGTGACGAACCACCGTTACGTTGTCAGTCATCCATTCTCCCAATTCCTTATGAAGAACGTACGCATTTTCTGTTCCATTTAAAGACATAATTCCATTCCATTTTTCTTCTGCTTGTTTAATATGCTGATCAAAGATAGCGGAAGAGACCGAATCCGTGCTCTTTTTAAGACCTTCAATATATTTAACAGCATTTGGTCCTGCATTCATGCCACCAAATACAGCAGAAAGAAGCGAGTTAGCTCCTAAACGGTTTGCGCCATGTTGGGAATAATCGCACTCTCCAGCAGCAAAAAGGCCCGGAATATTGGTCATCTGATCATAATCAATCCATAGTCCACCCATAGAATAATGAACAGCCGGGAAAATTTTCATTGGTAATTTACGTGGATCATCACCCATGAACTTTTCATAGATTTCAATGATTCCTCCAAGCTTAATATCGAGTTCCTTTGGATCTTTATGTGAAAGATCCAGGAAAACCATATTTTCGCCGTTGATGCCAAGCTTTTGCTCTACACAAACGTCAAATATTTCACGAGTGGCGATATCTCTCGGCACAAGATTTCCATAAGCTGGATATTTTTCTTCCAAGAAGTACCACGGTTTACCGTCTTTATACGTCCAGACGCGGCCACCTTCTCCCCTTGCTGATTCACTCATAAGGCGAAGCTTGTCATCACCCGGAATTGCCGTTGGGTGAATTTGAATAAACTCGCCGTTCGCGTAATATGCACCTTGCTGATATAAAATAGATGCCGCAGAACCAGTATTAATAACAGAATTAGTTGACTTTCCAAAGATGATGCCCGGTCCACCGGTTGCCATAATTACGGCGTCGCCAGCAAAAGCTTTCATTTCCATAGAAGTAAGGTTTTGAGCTGTTACTCCACGGCAAATGCCCTCGTCATCAACAATAGCACCAAGGAATTCCCAGCCTTCATATTTGGTTACCAATCCTGCTACTTCGTAGCGGCGAACTTGTTCATCCAATGCGTATAACAGTTGTTGGCCTGTCGTCGCTCCTGCAAAGGCCGTGCGGTGATGCTGTGTTCCTCCAAAGCGGCGGAAATCAAGTAGGCCTTCAGGAGTACGATTAAACATAACTCCCATACGGTCAAATAAATGAATAATACTTGGTGCTGCGTCGCACATCGCCTTAACAGGAGGCTGATTAGCTAAAAAGTCTCCACCATAAATTGTATCATCGAAGTGAATCCATGGTGAATCCCCTTCTCCTTTAGTATTTACTGCTCCATTAATCCCACCCTGGGCACAAACAGAGTGAGAACGTTTAACCGGAACGAGCGAGATTAATTCAACTGCTGTTCCTGTCTCTGCGACTTTTATCGCTGCCATTAAGCCGGCAAGACCGCCACCGACGATAATAACCTTTCCTTTACCCATTGTGACTCACTCCCTTAATCCAACATCCGAATTTATCCGTACAACAATAAAAGTTCTCATATTAAATAAAAGCAAAAAGCGTTGTGATTCCAACAAATGAAAGCGCAACAAAAATAGCAATTGTTACATATGTAGAAATTAATTGAGAGCGGGGCGTTACCGTAATTCCCCAGCTGACCAAAAATGACCATAAACCGTTAGCAAAATGGAATACAGTTGAAATGATCCCAATCGCATAAAACCAGAACATAAATGGAGATGAAAGGATATCGTGCATCATTTGAAAATCAACCTTAGCTCCAAACTCAGCTGCTATTCTCGTTTCCCAAACGTGCCATGAAATGAACACAAGTGTAATCAC
>JAUZPT010000312.1 GCA_030705745.1 Bacillota bacterium
ACTTATCGCCCGTGTTATGGTGAGTGGCATGAGCAATGCGGTAAATGACCGGGTCACGCAAATTGATATTCGGAGATTTCATATCAATTTTCGCACGCAACACTTTTTCGCCGTTCGCAAATTCTCCATTGCGCATTTTTTCGAAAAGCTCAAGATTTTCTTCAATCGTACGGTCACGGAATGGGCTGTCCTTGCCTGTCTCCGTCAATGTGCCACGGTAAGCACGAATTTCGTCCGCGGATAGGTCGTCAACATAGGCAAGCCCTTTTTTAATCAAAAGAACGGCACGTTCATACATCTTATCGAAGTAATTGGAAGCAAAGAACAATCCGTCCCATTCATAGCCAAGCCATTCCACATCTTCCTTAATCGAATTGACGTATTCCACATCTTCCTTTAAAGGATTAGTATCGTCGAATCGCAGGTTTGTCTTACCTTTAAACTCATCCGCCAATTCAAAGTTAATCAGAATCGACTTTGCATGCCCAATATGTAAGTAGCCGTTTGGTTCTGGCGGGAAGCGCGTCACCACATGGTCACGTTTACCAGTTTCAAGATCTTTTATAACAATATCACGGATAAAATTAGACACATTATGGTCCACTTTTTTCAACCTCTTTCATTATATGTACTACTTATATAACATAAATAAAGATAATTTTCCATTCTTCCTGTCAAATCAGCAGGAAAACATGGTTCGAACGAAAAAAAAAGATGGGTTGAAATCATTTGCAAGCACTGGCAGTTAATCGTAAAATAGCAAACAGTACTTTAAAGAATAAGAAGGTGAGACAATGTCGTCGACGATTAAAATAGAACAGCCTAAAATCCCAAAAATCTTACCCTCTGCGGATTTTCATGAAATGGAGGACAGGTATTCCAATTTGTGCAAAATTGAGAATTGCTCCATTACTGACGAGGAAATGGAAAGAATTTGTTTTGATCAAGTCGTTTTTGAAAATGTTACTTTTATGAATGTTACCTTTCGTAAAATCGCATTAACGGATGTGCGATTGATCCGATGCAATTTATCGAATGCTGATTTTTGTGATGCCATTCTTCACCGTGTCGAATTTATAGAATCAAAAATAGTAGGACTTAATCTTGCCGATTCGACGATGAGAAACGTAATGTTTCAGGAATGCAATGCGAATTTAAGCACTTACGGCTACGCTGACATGAAGCAGGTAGCTTTTCATGAATGCTCGCTTCGGGGTACGGACTTTTATGAAACTAAATTGAACAAAGTCAGTTTCCATAATACTGACTTAAACGAGGCCAATTTTGAAGGTGCTCCGCTGAACGGGATCGACTTAAGCACATGCACTTTTGATGAGTTGAATGTTTCACATGATCTGTTGAAGGGCTGCACCGTTTCACCCGAGCAAGCAATCGGTTTTGCCAGATTGCTTGGCTTGGTGATTAAAGACGAATAAAGCAATACAGAAATTACTAGGAGTGTGCTCGATGATTAACTTGGGAACAGTAGGAACAGGATGGATAACTTCTTCTTTTATTGAAGCGGCTCGTTTGAGCGGTCATTATGAATTAAAGGCTGTTCATTCCCGGACGTCGGAAAAAGCAAAACAATTAGCTGACACTTACGGTGCACCGTATTTCTACAGCGATATGGAAGAAATGGCAAGAAGCGAAGAAATAGATGCCGTGTATATTGCATCACCCAATTCACTTCATTTTGAACAAGCATTAGTTTTTTTGAAAAATAAAAAGCATGTTATTTGCGAAAAACCGATCTTTTCAAATGTACGGGAGCTTGAAATCGCTTCTCGCACAGCGGAAGAAAATGGAGTGTTTTTATTTGAAGCTATTCGCAATATTCATACTCCTAATTTTGCAATTCTGAGAGAAAAGCTCAAAATGGCCGGTCAGATTCGAAGTGCCATACTCCCATATATCTCATATTCCTCGCGTTATGATTTGTATTTAAAAGGTGAAGAGCCCAATATTTTCTCGGCTGTTTATTCTGGAGGTGCTCTGGTTGATTTAGGTGTGTACCCGACCTCTTTGGCAGTCGGATTATTCGGTGAGCCGAAAAAGGTGACCTATCATCCGGTAATGCTGCGGACAGGTGTCGATGGAAGTGGAACGCTTGTATTAGAGTATGACGGTTTCGTCTGTACAATCATGTGTTCAAAAATCTCTCATTCCGTAATTCCGTGCGAAATCCATGGCGAAAAGGGCACGTTTGTTCTCGGTGATGCGGCACCAATTTCAAAAATAGAGTTTATCGACAGCCATTCAAAGGAAAGCCAGCTTCTTGGCATGAAGCAGGAAGAAAAGGATATGGTATATGAAGCAAAAAATATTGCCGAAATTATTGAGACGAAAAATGATGACGTCTATAGGGAATTGATGAAGCTGAGCCAAATTGTTCTTCGAGTCACAGAAGAAGCGAGAAGGCAAAATAATATTCTTTTTCAGACTGAAAAAGAATAAAAGGTGTGCAAATCAGGTACCAGGAATTTACGTATCAGTACAAAACAGACTTATAACTTTATTTTGAAGATGAGAGGGCAATGAAAATTGTCCTTTTTTTCATGGCGCATAGTATTGGCATATTAAAATATATTTTTATAAGTAGCTGCACATAAAATGCAAATTTCCTCTCGTTAAATTATTTCCATTATTTTTTAACTTTTATAAAAATGAAAGGGATGGATTTATGGAAGTCACTGGCATTAAGCCTTTTTCACTTGAATTTTCTGTAAAAAACCCTATTTATCATTCCGATGGTCAAAAATTAAGTTTTATTAGTGATTTTTCTGGCTTTCCACAAATTTGGGAGCTTGATTTGATTGTAGGCCAGCTTGCCCAAACTTCATTTACAAAAGAAAATATTATTTTTGTTAATTATATAAAGGGAGGGCAAATTCTAATAGGCATGGATGCTTCTGGTAATGAAAGGATACAACTGTATTTATTGAAGTCCAATGGTCAACTGATCCCATTGACCAACTCACCAGACCACATCCATCAATACGGTGGAAGTTCTCCAGATGGAAAATGGATTGCCTGGTCAAGCAATCGCCGCCATCCTGCCTTTTTTGATCTCTATATACAAAACTTAGAGACACTTGCAATCCACCAAGTATTTTCTGCAAATGGGGTATATTCCAGCATTCAATGGTCCCCCGATGGAAAATCCTTATTGATTCGAAAAACGAATTCTCAGGTTGATAATGATTTGGGTTTGCTGCATCTTGAAACAGGAAATGTAAACTGGCTGACTGATCATTTTGGTGAAGCGAGCTTCAAAAATCCCCATTTTAATAAGAAAGGGGATCATCTTTATTTACTAACGAATAAAGACAGGGAATTCTTCGGGCTTGCTTCTCTTGATCTATCCACAAAAGGCTTCACATGGCTTGAGATGGGGGAATGGGATTATGAGGGCCTGACGATGAACAAGGATAAAAATATGTTAGCTTTTTCGATTAATGTAGGAGGGGTTTCCAGGGGTGTATTAGTCGAGCTGCAGACAACGGCCGTTTATACATGGGAAACACCAATGGGAGTGATATCCGACTTGGAATTTTCCCCTGGTAATCAGAAATTGGCTTTTGTTTTTAATGGTCCTCTTCATCCACCAGATATTTGGGAACTAAATCTCAGAACCTTACAGACAGAAAGGCTTACTAATTTTTCTCGGTCACAAATTTTGGATAATCAATTGATCAAGCCCATTCCTATTTCCTTCAAATCTTTCGACAGCCTCCCAATACCTGCACTCTTTTACAAGCCGAGAAATCCTTCTGGAAAACTCCCTATTATTGTTTATATTCATGGCGGGCCAGAGAGCCAAAGCCGTCCCGTTTACAATCCAATATTGCAATATTTTTTGAGGCATGGCTATGCAGTATGTGCACCAAATGTCCGCGGCAGTACCGGTTTTGGAAAAACATATACTCATCTTGATGATGTTCGGAAGAGAATGGACGCCGTCAAGGACCTGGTTTCATTAGTGGAATGGTTAAAGACAGAAGGGAATGCCGATCCTGGAAAAATTGCTATTATGGGAGGCAGCTATGGGGGCTTTATGGTTCTAGCGGCCATTACCCATTATCCCGATTTATGGGCGGCAGCAATTGATATCGTTGGAATCTCTAGTATAAGAAATTATCTCGAAACAACTAGCCCAT
>JAUZPT010000313.1 GCA_030705745.1 Bacillota bacterium
GTGTGCCGCCAATCCAGACCGTTCGGTAGCTATCAACCGTAATCGCCCAGGCACTTGTGGAATCCCCCAACGATTTTATATCAACCAATTGATTTTTAACGATATCAAAAACGGCCAGTTTTGCTGGCTGCCCCTGAAGGACAACGTACATTAACGCAGTCCCGCCACTGTTTGTGCCGGTGGCAGAAGCAATTGCTGTCGCGTTTTTTATTTGTGGCCCAATTTTCTCCGGCTGCTTTTGTGGTGCAGCAATACTCTGAACGGGAACAAGGATTAGAAGTATTGCCATTAAAAAAGAGATGAATTTTTGCAAGATGTTTTTCCTCCGATGTGGAATAATCTAGTTTAAAGATGTATTACTTATAAACTACTATACTATTTTTTCATTTGCACGACGAAATTTTTTCGCAAAAAAATACCCCTTACAAAGGGGATTGCCGTGTCTGGTATTTAATTTTGCAAGGACGAAAGAATGGGCCGCCTATTCAAATTTTGTCATGATCTCGTTTGCTTTGATTTGATGGTAGGATATTTTTTCATTAAGCTGAGTTTTTAGATCGTTGCAAAGACAATCATTGATCAGCATTTCATTATACCTTTGTTGAAACAGATGCCAAGAAAATTTCAGTTTGGTTAACATCATAATTCCTCCTTTAAAGTCACATAAACCGGCAGGAGTCCGTGTTCGGAAACTGGCTAGCTTGGTTCATGAATGAACGTTAGCCCCTTTAGTTTTGCGTCATCATCTTTCAATGATTTTGCCGTTTCGCACGATTTATGTGTTACATATCAACTATATGAAATGAAGCCTGCCGAAAAAAGGGTAAAAAGAACCAGTTAGAACGAAAAATTAGTTTTTTTTGTAAAATAGTCCAAGAATATCTAAATTCTCATTGCACATAATTACTCAATCTTATCTTCCTCTTTACCCGATCCCGAACCAAAAAAACCATAGCTAAAGAAATCAAAAAACAATTTTTCGAACTAAAAAAACACCCCGTAGGCACCCCCGAGGCGTTTTAAAAAATGGCTTTTCCATTCCGTGTCACTGTACAGTCGGCTCTACAGATTTGACTGTATCTACCATAACGAGTTTACTTCTCTTCTCGATTATCGCTAAAACAATACAGACGATCAAGGCAACAAGCGCAAAAATCAGGCTCGTATATTCCCAGTAGTACCAAGAAAGGGTGGTGATCACATCATATACCGAATGAACAATGATAATGAGCCACAAATTTCTTGTCCAAAGCAATAATAATCCGAGCAAGAGACCTAAATTGGTAAAATTCACGATTGAACCAATTGCAATAATCCATGATTTTTCCGTATCTAAAGAGTGGCCTATCCCAAAAAAGAGTGAGCTGATAAAAAGAGCGAGCATGAGAAATATATCCCTGGATCCGCTATTCCATTTGCGGGAGAATATTTTTTTGAAAAATAACAGAATAAGTATCATATAAGATAGTCTGTATACCTCTTCCAAACCAGCGAGCGTATCCGAATATAAATCGGAACCGACAAGATCGAACCATTGAAACACAGGAGGTATCGCTCCACCCGTATCCGCAGAAACTGAACTTCCGCTATCAAGCGAAGTAGCGTAACTTGCGCTCGTATCTACAAATTGATCATAATCCTTGCTGAAATCCGTAAAAACAACAGTTGTAAACGAATTGATCAGCAAGCTGCCGATATAAAAAATCAAATACATCTGTGTAAATTTCAGAATAAAACGACGCGGCCCGATTTTCCCATTCCCAAGCCTCGGAAAAAGCTTCATTCCAATAAATAACGAACTCACCATAATCGCTTCATAAATTGTATTAAAAAAATAACTATATCTGCAAATGTACAACGCAAGATCCGCTCCAACTGTGACTATAAAGAGCGCTAACAGAAGCTTCTTAGAAACCGGCCTAGTTAAATTAGTTGTGAGCAACGTATCTACCATCCTCTTCTATAAAATTACAAGCAATTATTCAAATGTCATATCCCATTCTACTTATTTAAAAAGTGGACAGCCCAGATTCCAATTCCATTAACCGCAACTAAGAACAGGGTGCACGCAATCATCCATTTCACTTTTCGTTTCATGACCGAGTCCCCCTTTTCTTATACATATTACATTCTATTATAATAGAAATTTCCTATTGGGGATATCATACAATTTATCCCATGATTTTTCTTAAAGAATGTTTACAGGACCGAAACATTTTTCATTAGTGCGAAAAGTTCGGAAAAACAGTCCAAAATACCCACTGTTTTCGCATCTTAATAATAGCGATTTCATGGTAATATGAAAGGAGTCATTAAAGGGCAAAATCACTGAAAAGTGATGACGCAAAGCTATAGGGACCTCTGCTACCAGAGCAAAGTCTGCCAGCTACCATCAATCCGTAAAGGAGAATGCTTGATGTCGAAAACGTATTGGCTTACACCTGAAGAGTTTTTAAAAAGAAAGAAAAGAAACAAAACTACATTATATGCTTCGTTACTTTTGCTTACGATAATTGTAAGCGCAGTTTTGACTTTTCTTGCAAGTAGTATTTAATGAAGATCTAAATCCTGACTTTTCGTCAGGATTTTTTTATTTTTTTACTGAACGCCTTTAAACGCCTCGTTTTGTCCATCAAAACCCAAAAAATCAATTCGAAATAGGACTAAAAAATGTTTTGCTGCCAACATTATTCTTTTATTAAGCCTAATCTTTAAAAATAATGCCGCCTCGACAACGAACGTTCAATAATTTGTCAAAGAACCGCCTAAGATGAAATTTATTTTCCCTTCTTTTCATACTAAACTGAAATCGTTGAGAAATATGGAACGGAAAGGGTCTATCTGAAATGAATGAAATCGCAGCGTTAACTCCAACCTCCATGCAGCAAAAATTGAATCAGTGGGTTGAGCACTACAGGCAATATACAAATGAAGGGGCTTGCGCGAGTTATATACCTGCCTTAAAGAAGGCCGACTTGAATTCTTTAGGTATCTATATGCTATCTGATGACGGAATACAACTGAAATCGGGTGACACGGAGCAATCCTTTACATTACAAAGTATTTCAAAGGTGCTTAGCTTTATCCATGCATGTTCGTCGCACGGGATTTCACATGTACTGGAATATGTGGATGTGGAACCAACAGGGGATGCTTTCAACTCGATTTTCCGGCTGGAGCTCAGCCATCCAGGCCGGCCATTTAATCCGATGATCAATGCCGGCGCGATTACAGTTGCATCGATGCTGCCTGGACAATCTCCTGACGAAAAAGTAGACGGCTTGCTTTGTTTAATCGAAAAAATGGTCGGTCGAAAACCTCGGATAAATGAAGAAGTCTTTTTGTCGGAATGGGGTACCGCCAATCGTAATCGTTCGCTTGCCTACTGGCTAAAGGAAACGGGCTTTCTTTTATGCCCAGTGGAAGATGCGATAGAAGTGTATTTAAGACTATGTTCCATCGAACTTTGCATTGCCGACATGGCAAAAATCGGCCTCTTGTTGGCAAGAGATGGCATACAACCGGGTACATACAGACACGTTTTCTCAAAAGAAATAGCCAGCCTGACGAAGACACTTATGTTCACCTGTGGCATGTACGATTACTCCGGCCGATTTGCTGCATTTGTAGGAATCCCTGCCAAAAGCGGCGTTTCAGGTGGAATCATGGCAGCAATCCCTTCAGGTGCCGCTATGCCTTCCAACAACCGCCCAGATTCTGGTCCTTGGGGAATTGGCGTCTACGGCCCCTCAATCGATAAATTTGGGAACAGTATTGCAGGAGTTAAACTGCTCAAACGCCTAGCAAAAGAGTGGGATTTTCGCTTACTTTAAAAGTTTCATAGAACACAAAAAACAGGGGCCCTAATAACATTAGGAGGCTTGGTTTAAAAACCAAGCCATTTTGTGTATTTTTTGTCTTATTGAAGTAAAGCACATCAATTTATACCAAATTAGAGCTAAGATAAA
Source organism: Bacillota bacterium (assembly GCA_030705745.1). Taxonomy (GTDB): domain Bacteria; phylum Bacillota; class Bacilli; order Bacillales; family Cytobacillaceae; genus Neobacillus_A. The sequence continues at coordinate 3,969 of JAUZPT010000313.1, forward strand.
TTATGTAGCTAGGACAAACTGTTTCTCCATTTTTATTTTCCCACCTTTAGGATTCGGGATTTAGTTGGATTCCTTTTGTCTTTTTAATGATCGGTTTAAGGAGATGTATCCGTGGTCGATTCAGCTTGGTTGCGTTGCTTTGTTTATATACCATATAGCCCCATTGATTAGAAGCAATGACCTTTA
>JAUZPT010000314.1 GCA_030705745.1 Bacillota bacterium
ACTTAATTTCATATTAATTCCTCCTAGAGCGTCTTAATAATTGCGTTATTTTTTACCGAAGCACGTTAAGTATCTTCCATTCATGTTTTCGATTCTTGATTCATAATGACATCATCTCCTCGAGCATATTTAGCAACTATAAGAAGTAGCTATAGTCTTATTAAAATATTCTTTCCTTAAGTTTCCCTTAATTTATAAGAGAAAAAATAAGAGTAAAATGATTTAGATGTTGTTGAAAATGATTTTTTTTATCCTAATTTTAGTAATAAAGTGTTAAGAGAAATGGACATAACGGTCGTTAATGTCCCTCGTGTTTCCATAATAAGAGCACTATAAATATCTCTGCATGTTGCCATTAATAGTAGGACGTGGTTCGTCTTGATCTGTATTTACCGTACGTTTTAGTTGAATTCGTTGACCATCAAAATGGCAAACCACTGTGTCAGTAAAAGGAGTATTCACGAAACACCAGTGCATTTCAAAATCATTTTCATTCCTCCAACCCGCTTTTGCACATACCGTAATTTTGGCCGGTTGATGCTGAGAATGAAGAACATTGTTAAACATTGATGTCGTTCCCTCAATCCATTCCTGGTAGCCGCATGTAATATGATGTTCCCCTCGGTCATCCTTAAGAACGAATGTACAAGAATCTGGCTTAAACATAAAGGAAACTTCCCTTATGTTATACTCATTTTCCTCCATTTTAAATACTCTATTGGATACTATTTCAGCCATTGGAGATGTTTCAAACAACATCGGTATATGTATCGCTAAATTATTCAATTGTTGATTTAGAATTGTTCTAGCTTCATCGTCTACAGGAAGTGGACGATCACTCATTTCGCTCAATAAATGCTCCCAAACAAGATTCAAAACACTAGCACCATCGTGAGTTCCACTAGTTATTATGACAACCGCCTCTTGTTCCGGAAGGATGATACAAAACTGGCTGAACGCCCCATCAGCCCGGTAAGCACCGTGTCGACTAAGCCAAAATTGAAAGCCATATCCTTGCTGCCAATCATCTTCCTTATTGTCTCCATTAACTATTTGAAATGAGGTTGCTTCCTTAATCCAGTTTTCAGGCAAAAGCTGCCTACCTTCCCAGAAACCTCGCTGCAATAAAAATTGCCCGAACTTAGCAATATCCTCTGTTTTCAGACTCATACCGTGACCTCCAGTGTTATTGCCTTCCGGTGAGGTTTGCCAATATGGTCTGGAAATACCTAACGGTTCGAACAGCCTTGGCCCTAGGTAATCAATTAATTGTAATCCTGAAACCTGCTGTACAATAGCAGAAAGCATATGTGTAGCACTTGTATTGTATAGGAAACGAGTACCTGGCTCATGCTCCAGTGGTATATTCAAAAAGTGCTCAACCCAGCTTCCCTCAATCTGCTGTAAATCCCAACCCATAGTTGCACTTCCATGACCGACACTCAATGTTAATAGATCCCTTACTTGAATTTCCCTAAATTCATTATTTTGTTTTTTCTCTATTTCAGGGAAAAAGGATGCAAGGGTATCCTCCAAAGATAAAAGACCTTCAGATATTGCAAATCCAACCGCTATTGATGTGAAACTCTTTGTTAAAGAGAATAGCATATGTTCACGATCACTCTGATACGGATGCCACCATCCCTCAGTAATGACATGACCATGGCGCATTATCATCAAACTATGAAGTTCTTGCTCCTGTTCCTTGATATGATCCAAAAATCGAGAAATAGCCATTGAAGATACTCCTTGTTCTTCTGGTGTACTTCGCGATAACTTACTCACTTTATTCACGTGATTCATTTGTTACTTTACCTCCTTAGCTACCACTTAATCTTTCATCTAACTACATCATATAAAGATTATTACTTGTTTTTCAGTGAAATGGAATAAGAGATATTATTTTCGTGTATTTATTAATTTCTCATAAAAAATACAACTCGCTTAACCAAAAGTTCCCTCAAACATCCGTCTGAGGGAACAAAAAATGCACTTCAATTTTATCCTAAAACAAAGTCCTTGTTATAGGCTAGAAACAACCTTAAAGTTTTTAATTGGAAGCTGTGGAACAGTCCAAAGTAACTCCATTTACAGTGCTTTTCATAATATCACGAAATACAGAGGCCGTGACGTTATTGTAGTTATGATATAAGTCGGTTAAATCATCGTTAAAAAATTGAACAACGGATTTAGTGAAAACTGGGAAAACAAAGGTCGGAGCGTTAGGATAAGGCGCAATCTGCTGCACCACACTTTTCACAAAAAGGGGATTGCCGGATAATCCCTCTGTCACTATAGAAGATAATTCCACTGGCGAATGAACGGTTTTTCCTTGATAAGGAACACCTTTACTATTTATCACCTGGACCACAACACTTGTATTGCCCATTCGGTGCGTGTCCGCAAGAATAGTAGCCAGGGCGCTACCCTTATTTGCATCCTCAACTAGAATGTTAATTTGATAGGGATGTTGGCTAACGTTTAGATTTTCTACAGTAACGGTAGGATCCTTTCCAATGGTGTTTTTTACTTCATTCCACAATGTATACCAGGGTGGAGATAACCTTGTCATTGTATTCATCCTTTCAAGCTATAATTCAAAGTATATGCTGAAAGAATAGTAGTGTTCGGGAATCTTAAAAATGTACGTTAGCGAGGAAAATGGTTTCCTTAATATTGATATGGGTTTCCTACTATTTAGATTGGCTAGGAAGAGGGTCAACACCCTTAGGGGTAAGGGCTGCTTCGTAATAGAGGGAACTAAATTCTAACCCTCTTCTCTAGCTATCATTTCTAAAGTTCAGCTCTATACAACAGAAGCTCTTCCGTATCATGAGCAAGTTTTACGAATCGTTCAAATTTCATTCCGATTTTTTCAAGAAGCTTAGATGAATCATAATTGTCCTTAGATGTTATAGCCACAATTCGTTTGAGGCCAAGTTGTTCAAATCCATACATCATCGTCGCGTACGCTGCCTCATAGGCATATCCTTTAGATTGGAATTCCGAAAGAAAAGCAAAACCAATATCGACATCTTCTAAAGAATCTCTTTTTATCAATCCGCAAATCCCAATCGGGGTCTTTCCCTCTTTTAGTTCTGCTAAATAAAGACCAAAGCCTAATCGGGAGTACATGTCCCTTGGCCCAGATAAAATATAGTTTCTAGCATCTTCAAGCGTTTTTACGCCTTTATCTCCTATGTAACGTAACCATGAAGGATCATTTAAAAGGTTAAGAATAAACGCTGAATCATCCGTTGATAACCAACGGAGTATCAATCTATCAGTTTCAAGTACTTTCATGTAAAATACACCTCATTCACGGATTTATGCTTATATGATTGTAGAATTTATTAGCTTAAATAAATAATAAATAACTATTAAAAAGTTGTACTAATCGTTTCTATTTTAACTTCTTTAATGAGATTACTTCCACTGATTTATGAGGAAATGAATAAATGAATTTAGGTCGCGCTTACTTGAGTTAGTTTCATAATTAATAAGGCAATTAATATCCATCAAATTCAACAAAAAAAGCAGCCTGAAGGCCACTTTTCCATCATCCTATTAAAATCCCTTTGGGCTTTCCATGGCGGATCCGTCTAAAATCCCCATCGCTTTGATGTGCGCTCTTGCCTCTGCATCCCCTAGCTTGTAGATTTGCTGATAAATACTTACCATGGTTGCGTCGTAGAGATCGTTTTCATTGTCCTTGTGATACTCCTTAAAAGGTTCATGCGAACGGCCGAATGTTTCCTGGTCCGCGTTATATTTTTCAGAAAAAGCCATCATGAGGTGTTTAATTTCTTTATCGGTACCACTCACTCGGAAATGCGTTTCCATCCCGGCCGGCTCTGGGAGCACTTCACCATTTACCATATTTACATAATACGTTTTTTTATAATCATTCATATGTTCATCTCCTTTTGAAAATACGAGTCTACATATGAATTACCACGTTCATGATCCCTTTAATCATTTCTCCAAACACTCACCACCTCTTTTCGATACATCCGAATTCCAACCAAAGTTGTAGTGTATTTCAATCCCATGACGAATGGGATCAAGAATGGAGAAAATGTATATTTAACTTAAGAAAAAGGAGGCGTTGAAGATGATGGATTTGAACCCACTTATTTTCG
>JAUZPT010000315.1 GCA_030705745.1 Bacillota bacterium
GGATCCGGCAGAAATTGGGAATGCAGGGAGTTTTTTTAAAAATCCTTTTATCACTCCTGAAATTTCTGACAAATTAAGAGGTCAATATCCGCAGATTCCGTTATATCCCTGTGAAGGTGGGGTACTTAAAACTTCAGCTGCCTGGTTGATTGAAAAGGCGGGGTGGAAAGGAAAATCCCACAAAAATGCGGCTGTCCACGATAAGCAGGCTTTAATCATTGTGAATAAAGGACAGGCAACGGGAGAAGAAATCCTTGAATTATCCGAGCTCATCCGAAGAGACGTTAACGCTAAATTTGGTATTCTTCTTGAACCCGAAGTGAATATTATTGGATAGACTTATTATCAGCCCCAGAAACTCTATAATCCTTAGTTCGAAATAAATTTCCCCTGATTTAAACCAGGGTCAGCGGATTGGTCGCCTCTCCTTGCTGCTGTCAGGTTCCTGTCACGGCCGTACCTTGAAGTTAATTTCACCGCTCTTTGTTCGCTGTTTTTTCGCTGGTTTAGCGTAGGAAGAGCGAACAAAGAGCGAACAAACAGTGTACGAAGCACGTCTTATTTTAATATTTTGTTATTATTCAACGCTTCCTGGTAACTTTTGGCGTATTCGATATGTTCTGTAAGAGTTTTTGAAAAATTATGATATCCGGAAAAATCTTCTTTTGCGCAAAAGTACATGTAATCATTTTTCTCGGCATTCAATACAGCATCTATACTTTGAATTTCAGGAAAGTTTATTGGGCCCGGTGGAAGTCCCTTGTACTTGTAAGTATTATAGGGTGAATCGATCGTGGTATATTTGCGCAGAACTCTTTTAATCGAAAAATCTCCCAGCGCAAATTTAACGGTAGGATCAGCCTGAAGAAGCCAATTCTTATGCAGTCTGTTAAGATAAACACCTGCTATTTTAGGTTTTTCTTCCTGCATTGTAGTTTCTTCCTGAATAATTGAAGCAAGCGTGATTACTTCCCGAACGGATAATCCAAGTTTTTTTGCTTTTTCTTTACGGACATCATTCCAAAAATTGTCATATTCTCTTTCCATCCTTTCAATGAATTTTTTTGGGGTCGTAGTCCAGTAAAATTCGTAGGTATTTGGGATAAATATGCAAGGGAACGTTTCATGAGTAAATCCCATGGACCTTGCCAGACTGTCGTTCTTTAGCCAGGATAGGAAAGAAGCAGAATCCGATTCAAAACAATGTGCTAACCTGCCTGCAAGATTCTCCCTTAGCCGGATGTTGTTGAACGTAACTCTTATAGGGGTCTGAATACCCGAACATAAAACATCAAGAATTTTATTATTACTCCATCCTGCCTCAAGCTTATAAGCACCTGGTATTATCTTTGCGGGATAGTTTTTTCTTAAAGCTAACCAGTTAAAAGTATTGACATTCTCTAATATATTCTGGCTTTTTAAAAGTTTCAGGACTTGGGCATAATCTGAATTTCCACGAATATAAACCATCACAGTTTTCTTGACATTCAAATTATATAATTTAGGATGTGTAATTAAAATCCAGGTAACGGAAATCACGATGGCTATTATTGCAGGAATGAGAACCATCAGTCTGATTTCCTTGAATTTTAATGATTTTAGGTGGTTTAGGTCAGGTATAGATTTCAGACCCGGTATCTTCTTTAAAATTAATTTCAGTTGTGTAAACGCTACGTGAAGGATTGTTCTTTTTGATTTTAAGAAAACAAACCTTTTTTTTAAATGAGCAATTGGCTTAATTGTTGAAAATTTTATGCCGGAAATCGTATCGCCTACTTTCTTTATTAATTTTCGAAACATGTGAATTATTAAAAATGCAAAGGTATAAAAATCAATCAAGTTCCTAGTTAAGTAATTGTTATGTAAAGAACCTCCTTAAAATTTTGTATATTCGCCTCTGAAAAAACACGATTAAAAATTTCTTTATGATGCATCAGATAAAGCTTTCAGATAATATCTATTTCCTGGGATTTAATGATCGGCGGACTCATCTTTTTGAAAACCTCTGGCCTATTCCCAATGGAATTTCTTATAACTCCTATTTGATTTCAGACGATAAAGTGGCTCTGATTGATACGGTTGAGAGACATTTTATTGAAGACTATTTCCAAAGAGTTGAGGCGATAATTGGCAATAGGAATATCGATTATTTAATTATTAATCACATGGAACCGGATCACTCAGGAGCCATGAAGTCGATTGTTAAAAAATATCCGGATATTACGTTGATAGGGAATAAAAAAACATTTCCGATTATTGAGAATTTCGGTATACCTTCTTCTCGCATCCATGTAGTTGAAGATAACGAGGTGCTGGATCTTGGAAAAACAAAACTTCAGTTCCAGACTATTCCGATGGTGCATTGGCCTGAGACAATGATTACTTATGATGAGACTCATCAAATCCTATTTTCAGGGGATGCTTTTGGAAGTTTTGGAACTCTCGATGGAGGAGTTTTTGATGATGAATTGAACCTCGAATTTTATGAAAATGATAGTATGCGCTATTTTACCAATATTGTTGGAAAATATTGTGCCCATACCCAGCGTGCTATAAAAAAGCTTTCCAATCTTGAAATCCGGATGATTGCTGCTACTCACGGACCTGTCTGGAGAACAAACCTGTCCTGGATATTAGATCGATATAACAAATGGAGTACCTATTCTTCGGAAAAAGGAGTTGTGATCGTTTATGGATCTATGTACGGGAATACCGAAAAAATGGCTGAAGTTATTGCGCGGCAGCTTAGTGAAAAGGGAATTAGAAATATCAGGATATACGATTCTTCCAAAACTCATCCTTCCTACATTATTAATGATATCTTTAGATTCAAAGGTCTTATTGTTGGGAGCTGCGCTTATAACAATGAAATGTTTCCAAACATGGAGAGTCTGCTTTCCAAAATTGAGCACATGGGAATAAAGGACCATTATCTTGGAATATTTGGGAATTTTCTCTGGAGTGGGGGAGGAGTGAGCAATCTCAAAAAATTTGCTGAAAACGTAAAATGGGAACTGGTGTACGAACCTGTTGAAGAAAAGGGGGCGTTGAAGCAGGATGAATTTCAGAAATGTATTGAATTGGCGAATGCAATGAGTGTTAAACTGATGGAATAAAATAAAAAAGAAGTCTTTTCTGCTTAAGAAAAGACTTCTTTTCGTTTTTGATCATCCTATTTTAAAACAAATCGGAACGGAAGATTATAGCTTACTCTCACGGTTCTACCTCCCTGTCTACCGGGTGTCCATTTAGGCATGAGTTTCAATACTCGTATGGCCTCTTCATCACAGCCGCTTCCAATTCCACGTGTGACCACGATGTTGGAAATGGATCCATTTTTATCGATAACGAAATTTATTATTACTGTTCCAGATACTCCCATTTCCTGGGCCAAAACAGGATAATGAAGATTCGTTTTAATAAAGTTCATCATTTCCTTTTCTCCTCCGGGGAATTGAGGCATTTGCTCAACAATGACAAAAGGTGCTTCTGCTTCTTCTGCTATTTTGGTTTTTTCCTCCTGTATAGGAATCGGTGCACTTACGTCATCTGTTCCTTTGTCATAGTTTAATGTTCCGATAGCTGCTTTCGTTTCAACGACTTCCTTTTGCATCTTTGGTTCGTCTTCCTCGCTGACTTGTTCATCCGGTTTGATTACCGGAGGAGTAAACCTGATAGTATTTCGTAGTACCGGGGGAGGAGGAGCCGGAGGAATTTCCTTTAAAATGTTATTCTCTTTTGGTTTTTCCAAATTGATATTGGAAAATGCCCTTACCCTTACATCAACTTCTTTTTTCTTCGGAATAATTTCACGAATCAGTGCCGGCAAGAGGGCCGCGAAAACAATCAAAAAGCATGCAACAACCAAAGCGAAAAAATGTCTTCTCGGGCTGTTCTTTCGAAGCTCATAGGCTCCATAGGACTGATTTTTACCTTCAAAAATCAGGTCACACCACTCTATGGAAAAGATGTCCGTTTTCATGATTTTCAAAAGATCTATTCACATATCAGTCCAGTGACAGTGATTTTCAATGAGGATCATGAAGCAATCGAAAGTTAGTGACCTAATCTATACGATTATAGGGCCCCTGTGAAAATCTTTAACCTTACAGGACCTATCTTAAATATA
>JAUZPT010000316.1 GCA_030705745.1 Bacillota bacterium
AAGTCTCTGGAAATGAACAGCTTGAATCGAATTATGTGGGAGATTTTGATGTGACTTTTTTTAAAAAGAACCTAGTTGTCATAGAGATCAGTGGGTATGATTATCCCTTTGGTGCAGCTCACGGTATGCCGGTAAAAAAATATGCGCATATCGACGTCTTAAGCGGACAATTTTATCATTTGAAGGATTTGTTTAAACAAGAAAGCGATTATGTGAAATTTTTGAGTGGCATCATTGCAGAAAAAATTAAAAATGATAGTACGTATTCGTATCTCTTCCCGGCAGGCTATAAAGGAATCAGCCCAAACCAGCCATTTTTTATAACGTCCAATGCATTGAACCTGTATTTTGCACCTTATGAAATTGCCCCTTATGCAGCAGGGTTTCCTACTTTTACTATTCCTTTTGAAGAAATCAAAGACATAATCGACGCGAACGGGTCCTTTTGGAAGTCCTTTCATTAAGACTTTGTTAGTCAGTATTGTTAATGAGTTTTTATCTATGCAATCCATGCAAAATGCAGCAGGCAAGGTTCTGCTGCATTTTGCATGGATTGCATCTTTAAGTGATTGACATCTTGAAGTGGGAAAGATATTTTTAGAATAGACAGAATTTTCTTGAAGGCGGTGGAAAGGATGTTCAACTTGAGCATGGAATTTGCAGTCGAACTAGATAAAAAAGATGAGTTGGCGCAGTATCGCAACGAATTTTATGTGCAAAAAGGTAGCATATACCTTGACGGTAATTCCCTCGGTTTATTGTCCAAACGAGCGGAAAAGGCGTTAAACGAATTGATTGCTTCGTGGAAGGAGTTCGGAATTGACGGTTGGATGAATGGAAATTTCCCATGGTTTTCTTTGGCCGAGAAATTAGGTGAAATGTCAGCTCCCCTTGTAGGAGCATTTCCGGAGGAGGTTATTGCGGCTGGATCGACAACATCCAATCTTCATCAGCTTATCGCCACATTCTTCAAACCGCACAATAATCGGACGAAAATTTTGGCAGACGAATTAACCTTTCCTTCCGATATTTACGCGCTGCAAAGCCAGCTCAAATTAAAAGGTCTCGATCCCAAAGAGCATTTGCTTCAGGTGAAAAGCCGGGACGGCCGATTTTTGGAAGAAGCCGATATTATTGAGGCGATGACGGAAGAGGTCGCACTCGTTGTGTTGCCAACTGTGCTCTATCGAAGCGGACAATTGCTGGATATCGAAAACTTAACGACGGAGGCACACAGAAGAGGGATTTTGATTGGGTTTGATGCCTGTCATTCCGTTGGTGCCATTCCCCATAAATTCAGCGAATGGGGCGTTGATTTTGCGTTTTGGTGCAATTATAAATATTTAAATGCCGGACCTGGAAGTGTCGCATCGCTTTATGTGAATAAAAAACATTTTGGTAGAATTCCTGGATTGGCAGGCTGGTTTGGCTCGGATAAGAACAAACAATTTGATATGGAGCATACCTTTACACCAGCCGATTCTGCCGGTGCATTCCAGGTCGGTACTCCACATGTGTTGAGCGCAGCACCGCTGATTGGTTCGCTTGAACTGTTCGCAGATGCAGACATCCATAGAGTTCGTGAAAAATCTCTCTTGATGACAAGTTACTTAATGAAATTAATCCAATCACAGTTGGCCGATTTTGCTTTTACCATCGGAAATCCATTGGACAGTAACAGGCTTGGAGGCCATGTGTCCTTAGAACATCCTGAAGCAGCACGGATTTGCAAAGCGTTGAAGGAACGAGGCGTCATCCCGGATTTCCGCCAACCAAATGTCATTCGCCTTGCACCGATTGCCCTGTATACGTCCTTTGCCGAAGTATGGGAAGCTGTGCAAGTTCTTCATGACATCATGAAGGAGAAAGCCTACGAAAAATACGAGAATAAGAGAGAAGTTATCGCCTAGGAGGGGTGGCATGAAGATAGTTGATATTTCGAGGAAACTGGAACGCGGTATACCTACCTGGCCCGGGGATACGCCGTTTACCTTCGAAATTTCTTGGCCCATGGAAGAAAGCGGTTCAGTAAATGTTGGAAGACTCGTAATGAGTACACACACTGGCACACATATTGATGCTCCCTACCATTTCGATAACGAAGGAAAAAAAATTTATGATCTCGATTTGGAACTGTACATAGGCCCTGCCCGGGTCGTCGATATGCAAGAGAAGGAATACATTTGTGCGGCCGATTTGAAGGAGATGAATCTGGATGGAATGAAGCGCATGCTATTCCGGACAAATTCGTGGGAAAATGCTTCTAGATTTCCAAAAAAAATTACGTATTTACATCCAGACCTGGGACCATTTCTGGCCGAAAAAGGAATCCTACTAATCGGTGTTGATGTGCCCTCAGTTGATCCGCTTGACAGCAAGGAATTACATGCCCACCACAGCCTGAATAGGCATGGCATTCATATTTTGGAAGGAATCGATTTAGAGGGTGTACAGACGGGGGACTATGAACTGATTGCCTTGCCCCTACCTTTGGCAGAAGCGGATGGAAGCCCGGTCCGCGCTGTACTACGGCCATTGGAAACGAAATGAAAGGAATGTCTAAATATTAAATAAGAGGGGTGCTCGTATGGAGCAGAAAAAAATTTCCGATTATGAAAAATATATCCGCACTGAGGAATTGCTTGCTCTTCAAAAAACGGAGAATGAAATGTGCTGCGAAGATGAATTAACCTTTCAAGTCATTCATCAGATTGCCGAGCTTCATTTTAAATTAGTAATCCAATATGTCCACCTTGCACAAAAAGCGATGGAGTCAGACAACCTGCAAAAAGCAATTCAGCAGTTGCGCCGAGTCAATATCCATGTGAAGCAATTGCCGGAAGTGTTTAATATGGTTAAAGTAATCCCGCCAATGGAGTACCATACGATCCGTCTTGCGCTTGGGCAAGGAAGTGGCCAAGATTCTCCAGGCTTTAATGAAATTCTCAAGCTGGGGCCGACACTATGGCCTTCTTTCGAGAAATTATTGCGTGAACGGACTTTAACCGTGCTTGAATTGCAGAAAAATCTTGAAGCTGATAGCACCCTGTTTATACTAATGCAGGAGCTTATCCAATTTGATGAAGGATTCCAGAGCTTCCGCCATCACCATCTTCAGCTAGTTAAAAGAATGATTGGCCTCGACACGAATAGCTTAAAAGGAATACCAGCCAAAATTCTCCAAAGAGGCATCAGCTTTGAATTTTATCCTGAGCTATGGAAATCCATCAGCGAATTGACAGATTTGACAGGATCGAGCTACAACGCAAAACCTCTTGGCAGCGATAAAGAAAACTGAAATGTTTCACCGAAACAAAAAGCTGTGCCCGATTGATTTCGGCACAGCTTTTTCTAATGTTTAAAAGACAAGAAAGTATAAAATATTTGAACTTTGTATCCGCTTTTCTATTTAACGCTAAGCATGAGAGTGCAATATGCTGAAAAAATGAAGCAAATCCCCATGAAAAGGGCGAATACTTTCGGAGCATTTGTTTTATATGAATTTATTGTCATCATCAAAAAGGCTACGGAAATCAGAAGCAGTAATGCTGATGGATACCCTGGTGTAAACGAGAGCTGTGATGGAACATTGTTACCATGGAAAATTTGCCAAAGAGATGAAACACCTTCACTTAAAACTGTATTTTTAATTTCATGTGGCGGCGATTGCATACCAAGAGCACCGGTAATCGAAAAGATGATGAGCGCTGAAACGCTTTCCAGTCTGACCCACGGAAGGGGATTAACATGTGCATCTGAGGCCATTCTTTTTCGAATGAGAATCCCATTGATAAAAGCAAATACTAGTAAAGGGATGATAGCAAGATGCTTTAACAGCAACATCTGACCGTATGGTAGCACCCATGCATTACTATAATCTTTTAAATTCATGACAAAACTCATAAGGATGATTCCAGTTGCACTTGCTGTCAAAAAGCAGAAAGCGGCAAGGGGGGTGAACCATTTTAAAAAGGGAATCCAGTTACGATGGTTTTTTGAGAACCAACTGACATTGAAAAGGATCCCAATCCATAGAGTTATCGCTAAAAAGTGGGAAGAATATGTGAAAAAACCTGGCCATCTTGAAAGGGAGCGCGCATGGCTCGACCATCCAAGCGCACCAACCAA
>JAUZPT010000317.1 GCA_030705745.1 Bacillota bacterium
CAAGTGGTAAGGCAAAGGTCTGCAAAACCTTTATTCACCGGTTCGAATCCGGTTGCCGCCTCCATAAATATTTTCAAAAGTTGGTTCAATAGCGCCGGGGTGGCGGAACTGGCAGACGCACAGGACTTAAAATCCTGCGGTAGGTGACTACCGTACCGGTTCGATTCCGGTCCTCGGCATTGCAATACCTTTAATTAATTTGATACGCCGGTGTGGCGGAATTGGCAGACGCGCACGACTCAAAATCGTGTTCCGTGAGGAGTATCGGTTCGACCCCGATCACCGGTATCGAAAAAGGCTGAATTAGCTTTAAAAAAAGAGATTTCACATAATGTGAAGTCTCTTTTTTTAATACATATATGCCTGGCGCACAAAAAACACAGGGAGGTTAATTCCCTGTGTTCACAGTTGAAGGGTCATTGATGCTTTTTAAGCGCTTTTTTGATTGAACATAACTTATTAAACAAAGAAATGACAATGGCAGACAATACCATACGAATAATCTGCCTCCATGATGGTAAAATGGCAGATAAGCAACTGATACTCCAAATAGAATAAAGGATAAAAGAAGATAAATTCCGATACAGTTATGATAAAAAGCGTATTGATTTATGGTGGCCTTTGTTTCTTCTTTCAAGTTGTTTATTTCCCGATCCGTTTGAAAAAAAAGATACAATGAAACAAGTAAAAAGAAGGCGTAGAGCGGAAGCATATAGATAAAAGCTGAAACCTCCAACATACAAAGATAAAAACTTGAGAAGAAGAAGAACGCAGAAAACAGGAGAGGCGTTAAAAATCTGTAAATATTTACTTGTTCATTCGACTGGGACAATTCAATTCCTCCTTTGATAAGTAAATTCATTTTTCATTTTATGAAGAAGTGTACCTTCTCATAACATCGGGCAGCATTCCTCCTGGTATATCTGTACCCATTATGTATATTAAGAAATCCAGGGAATATTGTTTTTCTAGAATATTCAAATTGGATTTGCTCTTTAAAAAGCTTGTACTTCTGCACTAAAGCTTTCAAACTTCTAAGGTATATCTATTTTTTTATCGGAAAAATAAAATAATTTGAAATATACTTATTTGTAGAACATATAGCATTTGACTTGACGATTTTGATTTTTCAAGGCATAATAAAAAATAGTTAAAACAACAAGAAACAACAAATTTCGACAAACGTGGGTGTAGTTTACTGGTGAAACCTCAGCCACGAGCAAAGCTTCCAAGAACAAGCTGCGAGTTGCCTCGTCGGATTTGCTTCCTTGAAATTGCTTGTAGAGAAAGAGGCATGAAAGTGTGTTAACTGAAATATAAATGAATATTTTAAAATATGCGGGTGTAGTTTACTGGTAAAACCTCAGCCTTCCAAGCTGATGTAGTGGGTTCGATTCCCATCACCCGCTCCATACATATACGTCAACGCAGTGTTTCGTTTGAAAAAAAACGAAGTGCTGCGTTTTTTCTTTTGGGCTCTGTAATATTGCGATTTGTTTTTTTGCTGAAAATAGTTCGAAAATAGGTTCAGAATAATATTCAAATACGAAGAAGTTGATAAAATATTAAAAGTGGTTGATAAATGGTCTAAAGCGGTTGATATTTCTCAAAAATCGATGATATCTTGAGAAAAACGGTATCTATTAACTCCTAGAATAAAAAAAGGATGCATTATTCGCATCCAACAATCCGGTATGTTCCTTCTCCGCCATGAATGTTAATGAACATCTCCATTAATGATTGGGTAAGGCGCTGAGCATTCTCTATTTCAGTAGATGGTGCATGGTATATAATTTGAAGAGCATTTTGTGTTGTAAATGTCACAGGTGTCCTGTTAGAATCGACAAACGGGCTGCCAAAGGGGCCGTTTCGATCGACTGAGATAATCAGGTTTTCCAAAGAATTCACGCGTCCATTTAGCCCTGTATATTCTTCGCCACTACTACCAATCCGGATTGTAACTGCTCCATCAAGTTTATCCATATCGTATATTCCAATGGGAATCTGATATTGAAGAGAGAAAAAATTATTGAGATCAATTGCACTTTGAATCGCTACGAGATAATCTTGTTTCTTTACTCTGCGGTAAAGGGCTTCGGATGAAGGACGGTAGCGGTTAGGATCTTTTCCGGTCAACTTGAAAAGGCTTCGCCATTCTTGTATACCCGATAATTCCGAAACATTTTTATTCTCCAGGTCAAAATAAATGGATTCCTGAAAAAGTTGTAATCTCCCTTTTAGCATTTGGGGAGAGTCGCTAACAGTTATATTTTTATATTCAATTACTCCTATTTTGAACGCTGGAACAATCTCCTTTAACTCAGTGGATATATTAATTTCCAACAAGGCCACCTCCTAAATTCATTAAAAATAGTTTATCATAGATAATGATGTGACTCTTAATTTTTACAAGTGAAATAGCTTGTTTCTTATAATTACTAATCAAGAAAGGAGAGAAATCAGTGGACATCAATCAGTTTAAGCAAGAGCTAATAGCATACAGCAAAGAAATCGGAATTGATAAAATTGGATTTACAAGCGCTGATACGTTTGGAGAGTTAAAAAACCGTCTCCTTCTTCAACAGGAACTTCAGTTTCAATCGGGTTTTGAAGAACCGGATATCGAATTGCGGGTTTCACCTGCACTCTTGCTTGAAAGGCCGCAATCGATTATTTCAATTGCACTTGCATATCCATCAAAAATGAAAATTCGCGTTCAAAGTAGAAAAGGTGAACGCAGAGGCATTTTTTGCCGTGCTTCGTGGGGAACTGATTATCACCATATTGTTAGAGACAGGCTAGCAAAGCTTGAGCAATTTATTATCTCAAAGATGCCAGATGCCCGTTTGAAATCAATGGTCGATACGGGTGAACTTGTAGACAGGGCAGTTGCTGAGCGAGCAGGTATTGGCTGGAGCGGAAAAAATTGTTCTATTATCACACCTGAATACGGGTCTTATGTGTATCTGGGAGAAATGATTACAAGCATTCCATTTGACCCTGATGTACCCATTGAAAATAAATGTGGAACGTGCACAAAATGTATTGATGCCTGCCCAACAGGAGCGTTGGTACAAGGTGGACAATTGAATGCGCAGCGTTGTATCGCATTTTTAACACAAACAAAGGGTTTTCTTCCTGATGAGTTCAGAGATGAGATAGGCAATCGCGTGTACGGCTGCGACACTTGCCAAACGGTTTGTCCAGAAAACAAAGGAAAAAATTTTTATTTCCATAAAGAAATGGAATCGGATCCTGAAATAGCCAAACCATTATTAACGCCGTTGCTTACCATAAGTAATCGTGATTTCAAAGCACAATTTGGGTATGTTTCCGGTTCGTGGCGTGGGAAGAAACCGATTCAGAGAAATGCGATTCTTGCTCTTGCCTTTTTTAAAGATGAATCAGCGGTTCCTGTTCTTGTGGAAGTATTAGAAAAAGACACAAGGCCTGTGCTAAGAGGCACGGCCGCCTGGGCTCTCGGAAAAATTGGCGGCGAAACTGCTCTTAACGCTTTGAAAAAAGCCAAGGAAAAAGAAGCCGATTCACAGGTGATCGAAGAAATTGATAAGGGTTTAAGTTTTCTAATTTAATGAAGGAGCGGACTTAAAAAGTCTGGCTCCTTTATTTTTTTGATTAAACGCCTATTCTCCTTCATATGTATTTAGGGGAAGGAGCGATGAATGATGCGAAAACAGCTTCAAGACTATTTGGAAATTAGAGTTCAGCAATATGTGAGTGAAACAAGAGGAGTAACGAATCCGTGTGAAAAAGCAAAATTGAAAAGAGAGGCTTGTTTAAAGCGAAATGCAGAAATTGTAAAAGTAGAAGGTAAAGGGGAAATTCTTTCGTCTTCAAAGAAAGAAGAATTTAGCACAGTACATTATCGGGTCCATTTGCAATACTTGACTAAACAAAAGGACCTTTTATATCTCGAAGAAGAGATTGAATACAGGGAAGCCAAATTTTATAAAGGAGTATTGGTTGAAGACGCAGAGGTACCTAGTCCAAAAGGAATGGAAACTGTCGGACAGCTTGATTTTTCCAATGAATCAGAAAGAAGTTCCTATCAGTACAATCGGCTTAAAGCGGTCCAATATGCCGAGCGCTGGTGGAA
>JAUZPT010000318.1 GCA_030705745.1 Bacillota bacterium
ATTTATAGCTATTTGGAAAACAATGCTGCCGAATCCATCGTCATTCCTGATCAATGGCTTGAACAAAATCAAACCTCAAATATTGAAGATACAATAAGCAGCTTGCTATCGGTTGAAAATTAAATCCCTCGCTCATTTCTATAGGAGCCAGGGCTTAATACACAACTCTCCCATCCTATTAAAATTGGGCGGATGTGGATCGCTATGAAAAAAACTAGTACAAAGTACCAAGAAATTTTTTATGAATGATCATGCCTTGATCGCTGGTTAAAATCCCTCTCGATTCCTTCTTTCCAGCTTCGGTCGATTTTTTTGCCGCTTCGAATGGTGACTACCGCTTCACAAACCGCATCATAATTTACTTGCGTTCCTTTCGAATCGGCATGGTAGTTAACGGCAAATTCTTCGTCGATCCCAAAGTCTGCAGCGGTGGAGGTGGCATCGATATTCGCTCCAAGGAAAATGAATTCCCAACCGTACACCTCTTTTTGATGCTGAACCATCTTTTTGATTTTTGCCGAAGTGTATTCCTGGCTCGCATTTTCCATGCCATCCGTGGTAATGACGAACAATACTTTTTCAGCGCGTTCATCCACACTTGTTCTTTTTTGGATATTGATCAATTTTTGAATGGTAAATCCGATTGCATCCAATAATGCTGTCGTGCCTCCTACCTGGTAATCTTTGTCCGTAAGGTGAGTGATGCCTTTGATATTGATGCGGTCGTGCAGTAATTCGTATTGATGATTGAATAGAGCAGTCGTCACAAATGCTTCCCCTTCAGTTTTCTGCTGCTTCTTTAGCATCGCATTAAAACCGCCAATCGTATCTGCTTCAAGCCCGGCCATTGAGCCGCTTTTATCCAAAATAAAAACCAATTCCGTTACGTTCTTTTTCATCCGTGTCAGCCTCCATTCGTTTATAACCTAAAGATACCATTGCCCTAATGAAAAAAGGTCGCTTTGAAAGCGACATTTTAAGCACCGAGCATTGGCTGGTCAAAAGTGAATAAAGCTTCATTGATTTCAAAAATATTGTAGTTCGACTGCTTAATAAAATACTCAACAATTACATCAAATTTATTGCTCCGTGATAAGGTGTAACCCGCGGTGTATAATAAGTCCAACGTTTCTTCCAAATTTAATTGCAGCGAAATCGCAAAGGCGATCGCTGTTTTCTTTGCAGGAGTATAATCGACGCCGTTTCGAATTTTCGAGAATAATCGACGGTCAATATTTGCCCTTCGATACGTCTCGACGTCGGTCATATCTTTTTCATCGATAAAAAAAAGGAGCCGTTCAGAAAATGTTGGATCGAGCCGTTCCAAAAGGGTTGCTAAGGAAGTATTTTTCGCTTCAAATAGATCTGATTGCTGGACTTCCATTCGCTCAAACGATTCGAAAATATTTCGATCGCGTTGGAAAACCCTTTCTATCTCCTCAACATAATGCTCATCAATGTATTGATGAATGGACTGATATAATTTCTTGCTTATTCCGAATGATTTTTTATCAAAAATAACGAGATAAACGAGCATGTCATGCGTCAATAAAAAGGAACTAATCGTGGAAATGGCAATTTGCAATGCCTCTTCCTTTGGATAACCGTAAATGCCAGCTGAAATCAACGGAAAAGCGATCGAATCACAATGATTTTTTTTTGCCAGCTCCAACGAGTTCGCATACGATGCCTTTAAAAGCTCGGCCTCCTGCTGGCCACCGCCCTGCCATACTGGGCCAGGGGTATGGATGATAAATTTCGCATCCAGATTAAATCCGTCAGTGATCACAGCTTCTCCAACCTTGCAACTGCCTATTTTTTCACACGCCTTCTCCAACTCTGTGGCACCAGCCGCGTGAAAAATCGCCCCACATACCCCTCCACCCATCTTCAAATCCGTATTCGCCGCATTCACAATTGCATCCACATGCATCTTCGTTATATCATTCCGAACCAACTCTAAAGGCATCCAAATCCTCCTCCATCAAAATGGATTTCTTATTTATGCTTTTAATCATAGCTAATAATTGGAGAAATAAAAAGATGGAAGGCAAAAAAGGGTTGACACATCCTCACGGCATCGGCCAACCCTCTTTTTTGGCTTTTCAAACCTTGATTTTTTTGGGAAATAAAGGGGAAATTTACAGAAATGGCACATTAAATAGCAGATTAAACAACAATATAATTATCATACAAAAAACCCTTGGATATCCAAGCATTTTTGACTTTATTGTATAAGTATTATGCAACTAACGCATGCGTTAGTTGAACAAGAACACCCCATTTTTGCATGCATTTCTTATGCAAATTGCAATCTATAACAAAATGGTTTTTATCGAAAAAAGGACTACATTTTTAAAATAAAGGCAGTTTCATTGCAGTAAGTTTTTCTCTGATACAGATCCTTTTTTTGATACGGGAGCATTTTTGCCTAATATAACAGAAATGACAACGATCACTGCTATTACAAGAGTGAAAAATGTGATGGATTCATTTAGAAATACTGTTGCAAATAGAATCATTAAAAATGGTTGTAAGTATTGAATCTGACTAACTCTTGCTATTCCACCTATGGCCATACCGCTATACCAAGCAACATAAGCTAGAAATTGACTAACCACTGAAAGATAAATTAAACTAATCCAAGCTTGTAAAGGGGCATGAATCATTTCAGTTGTAAGATTTAACCCAACTGGAATAATGAAAAATGGAGCACAGATTATAATTGCCCAAGCAATCACTTGCCAGCTACCTAATTCTTTCGCTAATCTCCCACCTTCTGCGTAACTAAGTCCAACTATAAGCACAGCTGCTAGTATAGCTAAATCGGCAAATTGTAATTGACCGAATCCAAGATGAAGTGCATATATAATAACCGCTAAAGAGCCGATGATACTTGAAATCCAGAATTTGAGAGAAGGTATTTCACTTGCTCTAAACATAGCAAAACCGGCTGTTGCTAATGGTAGCAAGGCTAATTCCACAGCACCATGAGAAACAGGCAAGGATTCCATTGCCCAAGAAGTGAGGAGTGGAAATCCTAAAACTGCACCAAAAGCAACAATAAGTAGACTTTTAAATTGACGAGGAGAAGGTAACTTTTCTTTTCGAACAATCAATACCACCGCTACTAAAATAGCTGCAACCACTGTTCTTCCTAAGCCGACGACCGTAGTCCCAAAATACTCTACTGCAATACTTGTAAAAGGGAGCGTTAAGCTGAAACAAATGACACCTACTAATCCCAACAATAATCCAAATTTCTCACTGGTTTCACTCTGCATCTTATCCTACCCCTAACTTTTTATTTTGTATCACATCTGTACCATTTTCTGCTTTTCTAAAAAACAGTTCTAATATAATTAAAATGATACGGGTACATAAAATAAAAATAAATCATCTTTTTACTCATCTGTACTGGTACAGTTTAAGGGGGGATTAATTTATGAGCTCAAAATATATCAAGATAATGGAAGAAATTAAGCATCGGCTAGCAGATGGATCGCTTATTGCAGGTAGTAAACTCCCTTCTGTTCGTCAGTTATCTGAGTATTTTTCATGTAGCAAAAATACGGTCATTAAAGCATATGTCGAACTAGAAAAAGAGCATTTAATTTATCCTGTTTCTAAAAGCGGCTACTATGTTGTGAATGATTTTCAAAATGCGACGAATGAAAATGAAGTGATTGATTTCTTGTCTGCTGGCCCAGATAAAAACGTTATGCCTTATCTTGAATTTCAACATTGTATGAATCAAGCAATTGAACAATATAAAGAAGAGCTTTTTACATACTCTGATCAACAAGGACTTTACTCATTACGAGTACAGTTGGTAAAATATTTGCAGAATTTACAGGTATTCACTCAACCTGAAAGATTAGTCGTTGTATCTGGCTCGCAGCAAGCCCTTAATTTATTAGTTTCAATGCCATTTCCAAATGAAAAAAATAATATTCTAATTGAACAGCCTACTTATTTCGGATTTATTGAGTCCATCAATACGCACCAAGCTACTACTTTTGGAATTGAGTTATCGATGGAAGGGATTGATCTTGATCGTCTGGAATACATTTTTCGATATAATGATATAAAATTTTTCTATATTATCCCAAG
>JAUZPT010000319.1 GCA_030705745.1 Bacillota bacterium
CTTCCTGTTCTAAAAAAGGAGTAATTACCCCAAGCTTGACGTTAGGATAATCGATTTGCAAATCAAAAATAACTTCGGCCGCCCACAATTCAACCCCTAATTGCCCGCTGATTAACACCCATTCCAGACCTTCTTCTAGCATGGGAATTAATTCTTTTTTTATTGCTGCTTTTATGTAAGTTACTGAAGCATGATCTTTTTGAAAAATGCCTAATTCAAATGGTTTATAGCCTGATATCGCAAGAACCTTATAAATGGCTATACACCTCTTTCGGATTATATTTTTAAAAAATTGGACAATCATTTTTTGTTAAAAAGCATATCATATAAAGTAAGTATAATAGTAAGTATAATAAAAACAAACAAGGGCAAATAGCCCTTGTCAATAACTATCTGCCATAGAATGGTCCGGGTCCCATGCCAGGTCCCATTGGTCCTGCGCCAAATCCAGGTCCTACCGGTCCAGGTCCGCCAAATCCGGGTCCTACTGGTCCGGGTCCACCAAAGCCAGGTCCAACTGGGCCAGGCCCGAAACCAGGTCCCATTGGCCCAGGACAAGCAAATTGTTGATTGGACACCTCGTTAACCATCGATTGAGTTTGCGGAAAATAGTGTTTGTGCTGGATTAACTGATGATTAACGGTTGTTGTGTGCATTGGATGGATGTGAGGAACCACTGTTGTAGAAAACGTATGGTTTACACAGCATTTTGTTGGGTGAATAACCGCAGGCATGATGTTTGTTCCACAGTACATAATCATTTCTCCCTTCGATATTGTTGTTACACTTACAGCCTATGTCGAAGGGAAGACTCTTGTACTAATGAAAATACCTATTTTTATAGTAAAGGATAAAAAGTATCTCGTAAGCTTGTAAATATCACTGCAGTAAGACAAATAACGATAAAGAATAAAAATAAAATTGCTTTATACATATTTCCAACTCCATTGTGAGTTTTAATCATTTTTTTACACTTCAATTTTTTATTTTACCCTCTGACACAACGATTAACAACATGAAAACAATGGATTTTTGGCGTTAAAATATTAAAATTTTGTTACAAAATTTTTTACAAAAAAAATAGCGTTTTTAACTCTTTTTCAGCAGTTAAAGACGCTCATTTCGACTTATGTTCATTTGTTTCTTCTCAAGCCGCAAAATCCTTTTTTGCAGCTCGTTTCTGAATGACTTATTGTCACTCTTAATGACAAGGTCTATTGCATCTGCTTTTCGGCAATAGCTTAGGGCAAATTGATAATTCTTTTCTTTATGCTCATATATCTTGGCAGCCTCGATGCAGGCTTTTAAGCTGTCGGACGACGTTTCTGAATCGGCAACTTCCAAAAACAGCTCCAGCGCCTTTTCCCAGTTCAGCTCTTTCTTTTTTGAATACGCAAGTGCCAATCGTGCACTGTTTGAAGCAGAATCCTTGCCCAAAGCTAGAAGTTCGAATACTTTGTCAGCTTCTTCCCTTTCCCCGATTGATGCGAGCCATCTTCCTACTTCAAAAGATTCTATGCGCGTCCGTTCCTTGTCCAGTCCGCACAATTGGAAAGTTAAATGGACGTACAAGCTAATGAGTGACAGGATGTCAATTTCATTGTGTTTTAATATTCCCAGCATTCCTTCAGGTTGTTTGCTTTCAACATAGTCAAAATAAATCATGGGGGCAAGATACCCAGGTATATCATTGACTCGTTCGACACCGAGCACTTCCTTTTCAACGATTGACAGCTTCATTTTTTCCAGCTTATGCTTCCACAATCTTCTTGAAGCATGATACAGGTCGAAATGGCCGAAGGAAGGAAGTTTTGGCACATGCTCCCTCACCAGTGTATGCCGGGTTTTCACTTGTGGCCAGTCAAAGGATTTACCGTTATAGGTGACCAAGGTTTTGTAATTAACGCTTTCCAAAAAACTTTTATACAATGCCACTTCCGCTCCGGGATGGGGCAAAATATGCTGCCTTAAAACAATCTCTGTTCCTTGTACGCTCGCATACCCAAGGAGAAATATCGTATTTCCTGTTCCCCCGCCAAGACCTGTTGTTTCTGTATCAAAGAAAAACAACTCTTCGGGAGAATGCCCCTTCGCTGATAACGGATGGGATATTGTTGCTTTGTTCCATACCTCGACAGCTTTAATAAAATCGCTAAATTGATAATGGCCATGGTGTTGGTTTAGTGGATATCTCACTTCACGAATCAGGCAAAAATCATTATCAAGAAAGTAAGGTTTAACCCCTTCCTTAGTCCATTGATCGAGAAATGGAATATCCGTTTGATTTTCTCCTGTATTCTGCTCCCTTGATATCTCTGAATTATTTCCAGCCTTTAACGGCTGATTTGTTCCTGAAATATGCGATTTGAGCCGATTTAATTTATTTTTTACTGACATAGCTTCAACTCCCCGCAGACTGTGCAGTTTGTAAAAAGAAATCGATGATTTTCAAGGTGTCCCTTTTGGCGGTATCACTTACCGCTTCAGCTCCAACGCAAGATGGGCAGCCAGATTCACACACGCAGCCGCTGACCATTTTCCTCGTTTCTTTAAATACAGATATCATTCCTGAGTATATTTTTTCGCTCAATCCAATCCCGCCAGGATAACGATCGTAAAAGAAAATAGTCGGTTTTTCATTATGATCTGCTTTTACCTGTGGCACGACATGAATATCACTTGGATCGGCCATTACAAAGAGTGGCGCAATATGATTTAGCGCATGAGCAGTTCCGACAAGCCCTTGTTCCAATCGCTCATGGCCCATGTCGGCGAGAGGCTGGTTTAACGAGATCCAAGCAGAACTTGTATGGAGCTCCTCCTCAGGCAGATATATCGGTCCAGAACCGATGTTTTCATGCGTTTCGAATTTAATTTTTTTGAAAATTGTTGCCATCGCTCGCACACTTACATCACCATAACCGATTTCCATTCCGTCTCCCTGCTTCAATTTATCAATCTCAAGCACCTTTAACTGCACAGCTAGGTTCGCATCAGTGAAATAATCGACGTCGATTTCCCTTACAAACGCCTTTTTCTCATCCCAATCAAGCTTTTCGACTTGGTATTGCGTTCCCTGATGTAAATAAATGGCTTCTTCATGAAGCAATGTCATCGCGGAAAAACGGTCCATTTCACCAATTACTTTTACATAAGCAACATTGGTTTGATCAACAATGACGATGTTTTCCTGTGAAGCCGATCGCAAGCTGATGTTGTGCGCCGGAAAAGAATCATTCATCCAGTACCATTTATCCCCATTTTGATACAACACTCTTTCCTCAGTTAAGTATTCGAGTAATTCCTCGGTCTCGACCGTACCAAAACGTTCCCCTGCTTTAAACGGCAGCTCGTAGGCAGCGCATTTCATATGGTCGATTAAAATAATCAGATTATCAGGGTTAATTCTCGCTGTTTCAGGACTTTGAGCAAAAAAATACTCCGGGTTCTGGATCACATATTGATCCAGTGGGCTCGAGCTTGCAACCATGATCACAAGCGCTTCCCCATGCCTTCTGCCAGCTCGCCCTGCCTGTTGCCAAGCGCTCGAAATCGTCCCTGGATATCCTGTCATAATGCACACTTGCAGCTGTCCGATATCGACGCCAAGCTCAAGTGCATTTGTACTGACGACACCATATATTTCACCGGATCGTAGCCCTTTTTCAATCTTTCTTCTTTCGGTTGGCAAATAACCCCCGCGGTAGCCCATTATCGATTTAGATCCAAGCTCATTTTTTACAAGTTCCTGTAAATAAGTCAAAATGATTTCGACCCTGACTCTGCTTCGTGCAAAGACGATTGTTTGGATTTTATTTTTCAGTAATTCTCCGGCAAGCTTTCTTACTTCCAGCGTTGCGCTTCTTCGGATATTTAACGGTTTATTTACAACAGGTGGGTTATAGAACAAAAAGTGCTTTCTTCCGCTCGGGGCCCCATTGTTATCTACTAATATCATTTTATCTTCCGTCAAGGTCTCTGCCAGTTCGAGAGGATTGGCAATTGTGGCAGATGTGCAGATAAAAACAGGATTGCTGCCATAATAGCGGCAAATGCGTTTAAGGCGCCGAATGACGTTTGCCACATGGCTGCCGAA
>JAUZPT010000032.1 GCA_030705745.1 Bacillota bacterium
AAATTACAGAAGTAAATCCTTTGCCGCCACACTATGTTTGCCCTTCATGCAAGCATTCCGAATTTTTTAATGATGGTTCAGTAGGATCGGGCTTCGATCTGCCGGATAAAGATTGTCCGCAATGCGGAGAGACATACCGAAAAGACGGACACGATATTCCGTTCGAAACGTTCCTCGGCTTTAAAGGGGACAAGGTACCGGATATTGACTTGAACTTCTCGGGGGAGTATCAGCCTCGTGCACATAATTACACGAAAGTCCTTTTCGGTGAAGAATATGTTTATCGTGCAGGAACGATTGGTACGGTAGCGGACAAAACGGCTTTCGGATACGTGAAAGCATATCAACAGGACAATAATTTAACGCTCAGAGGTGCGGAAATTGACCGGCTCGCATCAGGCTGTGTTGGGGTAAAAAGGACGACGGGGCAGCATCCAGGTGGAATTATCGTTGTTCCTGATTATATGGATATTTACGATTTCTCACCGATTCAGTTTCCCGCAGATGCGAGTACTTCGGAATGGAAAACAACGCATTTTGACTTTCATTCAATCCATGATAACTTGCTCAAATTGGATATACTAGGACACGATGATCCGACCGTCATCCGTATGCTTCAGGACTTAAGTGGTATTGATCCGAAAACAATCCCGACGGATGATCCTGAAGTCATGAAAATTTTCAGTGGTACAGCTTCACTTGGGGTGACGGAAGATCAAATAATGTGTAAAACTGGAACACTCGGCATTCCGGAATTCGGTACCAGATTTGTCCGGCAGATGCTCGAGGATACGAAACCGACCACTTTTTCCGAACTTGTTCAAATTTCTGGTCTTTCGCATGGAACTGATGTATGGCTTGGAAACGCACAGGAATTGATTCATAATAAAACGTGCAACTTGAGCGAAGTAATCGGCTGCCGTGATGATATTATGGTTTATTTGATTTATCAAGGGCTTGAACCCGCCTTCGCTTTTAAAATCATGGAATCGGTACGTAAAGGCAAAGGGTTATCGGACGATATGGAAGAGGAAATGCGGAAAAATGAAGTCCCTGAATGGTATATCGATTCGTGTAAAAAAATAAAATATATGTTCCCTAAAGCTCATGCTGCAGCATATGTTCTTATGGCTGTCCGTATCGCTTATTTTAAAGTACATCATCCGATTTTATATTATGCGGCCTATTTTACTGTCAGAGCGGAAGATTTTGATATCGAAGCGATGGCACGGGGATCTGAAGCGATCCGGGCGAAAATTGAAGAAATTAATGCAAAGGGCCTTGATGCAGCGCCGAAGGAGAAAAATCTTCTAACAGTGCTCGAGTTGGCACTTGAAATGGTGGAGCGAGGGTTTTCGTTCCAAAAAATCGATTTATATAGATCACATGCATCCGATTTTGTGATTGAAGGAACTTCCTTGATACCGCCATTCAATTCTATACCAGGTCTTGGTACGAATGCCGCCGTCAACATTGTCAATTCCCGTGAGCAAGGCGAATTTTTATCAAAAGAAGATTTGCAGCAGCGAGGAAAGGTTTCAAAGACCATATTGGAATACCTGGACAAACAGGGCTGCCTTGGCTCACTGCCGGAACAGAACCAGTTATCTCTCTTTTAAGCAGTGCTGCGACTAGTGTTGGCAAGGTTTCTCCATACCCAATTCATTTGCATATCCAAAATGGTTATGGTATAGTTTTATTGGAAATACTAAGAAATACTCTCGTGATCAAGAGTGGGGAAACCCACTCTTTCGTATTGTGTAGACCTTTTTAAAACAGGATTCTTTAAAATAGGATCACTGTCCAACCCAGGCACCTCACACATTATGTATCGTTACGTTTCCAGGAAAGACCTTTACAGAACAAGGCGATGAGTAGCTTGTGCTGAAGGTACTTGTGCTTTCTTATGATACTTTCCGTTAATAACGTAAAATATGGAATTTAAGTATTGAAAAAGGAGGGTGAACATGAGCAAGGTAACGGAAGTGGTAGAAGAAATCGTTTTACCGATCGTAGAACAACTTGGCTTGGAACTTGTTGACTTGGAATACGTGAAAGAAGGGAAAAATTGGTTTCTTCGTGTCTATATTGATAAAGACAGCGGCGTTGACATAGAAGACTGCGGTACTGTGAGCGAAAAGTTGAGTGAAAAATTGGATGAGATGGATCCGATACCTCATAACTATTTTCTTGAAGTTTCTTCCCCTGGAGCTGAACGTCCATTAAAGAAGGAAAAGGATTTTGAACGTTCAATCGGGAAAAAAGTGCATATTAAAACGTACGAACCGATTGACGGAGAAAAATCCTTTGAAGGAACCTTGACTTCGTTTGACGGTCAAACTGTAAAGCTGGAATTACAAATTAAAACACGAAAAAAACTGATGGAAATACCGTACGAAAAAGTAGCCTCAGCAAGATTGGCTGTCTCTTTCGGATGAAAAACTGAATAAGAGGTTAAAAGGGGATGAAAGCAAATGAGCAGTGAATTATTGGATGCTCTTACACTTCTGGAAAAAGAAAAAGGCATTTCCAGAGATATCTTAATTGATGCAATTGAAGCCGCACTAGTATCGGCATATCGCCGCAATTTTAATCAAGCGCAAAATGTGCGCATTGATATCAATTTGCAAAATGGCTCTATGCGTGTTTTTGCCAGAAAAGAAGTAGTGGATCAAGTATTTGACTCAAGGCTTGAAATTTCGATTGAGGATGCGCAGCGCATCAATCCAAATTACCAGGTTGAAGATATCGTTGAAATGGAAGTTACACCTAAGGATTTCGGCCGAATCGCAGCGCAAACAGCGAAACAGGTTGTTACGCAACGTGTTCGTGAAGCTGAAAGAGGCATCATATACTCCGAGTTTATCGATCGTGAAGAAGATATTATGACTGGCATCGTGCAAAGGCTCGATTCGAAGTTCATTTATGTCAGCCTTGGCAAAATAGAAGCATTGCTACCTTTGAATGAGCAAATGCCAAACGAACGCTATAAGCCTCATGATCGAATTAAGGTATTCATTACAAAAGTAGAAAAAACAACAAAAGGACCGCAAATCTTCGTTTCACGCACACATCCAGGTCTTTTGAAGCGTCTTTTTGAAATTGAAGTACCTGAAATCTATGATGGCACAGTAGAAATTAAATCAGTAGCCCGCGAAGCTGGCGATCGTTCCAAAATCTCGGTACATTCTGAGAATGAAGAAGTCGATCCGGTAGGTTCATGCGTAGGCCCTAAAGGTACACGTGTACAGGCGGTTGTGAATGAATTAAAAGGTGAAAAAATTGATATTGTAAAATGGTCGGACGATCCTATTGTATTTGTAGCTAATTCACTTAGCCCTTCAAAGGTTCTCGATGTTATGGTGAATGAAGGCGAAAAGGCGACCACTGTTGTCGTTCCCGATTATCAGCTTTCACTGGCGATCGGAAAACGTGGCCAAAATGCCCGTCTTGCAGCAAAATTGACTGGCTGGAAAATCGATATCAAATCCGAAACAGATGCACGTGAATTGGGCATCTATCCTCGTGAAGAATCATTTAAGCTTTTCGCTGATGAAACCGATTCAGAGGATGAGTACGATTTAGAATTGGACATGGATTAAAAAGGGGTGAATGATCGTGAAAAAAGTTCCAATGCGCAAATGTGTGGCAACCGGTGAAATGAAGCCGAAAAAAGAACTCGTTCGCATCGTTCGCTCAAAAGAAGGAGAAGTATCAGTTGACCTGACAGGGAAGAAATCTGGCAGGGGTGCATACTTATCAAAGGACAAAGAAGCGGTCCTTTTAGCCAAGAAAAAAAACACTTTGTCGAATCATTTGCAAGCAACAATCGATGATAGTGTATATGAAGAGCTCCTTGAGCTTATAGAGAAGGAGAAACGACAATCCTGATGAAACCAACTCAGTGGATGTCATTGCTTGGCATTGCCAATCGGGCACGGAAAATCACATCGGGTGAAGAGCTATCCGTAAAGGAAATTCAGCGCGGAAATGCAAAACTCGTTTTATTATCGGCAGATGCATCTGCAAATACGACGAAGAAAATTACGGATAAATGTAAATCTTACGATGTTCCATTGAAATTGGTGGATAATCGTCAGTCTTTAGGTCAGGCGATCGGTAAAGAGGCCCGCGTAGTTGTTGCTGTAATGGATGATGGATTTGCCAATAAGCTGTTAACGTTGCTCGATTAATTCTAGCGGGGGTGTAAGAATGAGTAAAACACGTGTATATGAATATGCGAAGAAACACAATATTTCAAGTAAAGATATTATAGATAATTTAAAGAGTATGAACATCGAGGTTTCCAATCATATGGCGACTATTGAAGACGATGTGTTAGTGAAGCTGGATGCAATTTACATTAAAAAAGTTGAGGAGCCGGCGCAAAAATCGGCTGAGACTCAAAATCAGAAACCAGCAGCTACACAGCAAAAACGACCTGCACAAAAGCCGCAGGCACAAGTGTTACCTAAAACAAGTGCGAAAGCATTTGATGTAGACGACGAGAAAAATGTTGCACCTTCTATCGTGAAGGTAGGTTCATCTGCTCCAAAAACAAATGATGTCAAGAAAAGCGATCAATCAGCAAAAGGAAACGGAAATAAACCTCCTTTTAATAAAGGTAAAGGTAAAAACACGCAACAACAAAGAAACAATAACAACAATAAGCGTCCACAACAGCAAACACAGCATGTTCAAGCGCCTAAGAAGGTTAAGGAACTTCCTGCCAAGATTACATTCAGTGAGTCTTTAACAGTAGGTGAGTTAGGCAAGAAGCTATACCGTGAGCCATCAGAAATTATTAAAAAATTATTCATGATGGGTGTAATGGCGACGATCAATCAAGAGCTTGATAAAGATGCAATTGAATTGATCGCAACGGAATACGGTGTAGAAGTCGAAGAAGAAATAAAAATCGATACGACTGACCTTGAAGTTTATTTCACTGAGGATGAATCAGAAAACCTCGTTGAGAGACCTTCTGTAGTGACCATCATGGGACACGTTGACCATGGTAAAACAACTCTATTGGACTCAATTCGAAATACGAAGGTAACTGCAGGCGAGGCAGGCGGTATTACGCAGCATATCGGTGCTTACCAAGTACAGGAAAACGGCAAGAAAATCACGTTCCTTGATACACCAGGACATGCTGCGTTTACGACGATGCGTGCCCGTGGTGCGAAAATCACAGATATTACGATTTTGGTAGTCGCTGCTGACGACGGTGTAATGCCTCAGACTGTTGAAGCAATCAACCACGCAAAAGCTGCAGAAGTTCCAATTATCGTAGCAGTGAATAAAATGGATAAGCCAGAAGCGAATCCGGATAAAGTCATGCAGGAATTGACTGAACATGGCCTCGTTTCGGAAGCGTGGGGTGGGGATACGATCTTCGTTCCATTATCCGCGAAAACAGGCGAAGGTATTGACAATCTCCTTGAAATGATTCTGCTTGTAGGTGAAGTGGAGGAATACAAGGCCAACCCGAATCGCAATGCCGTCGGTACTGTTATCGAAGCACAGCTCGATAAAGGACGCGGTTCTGTCGCGACATTGCTCGTGCAAAACGGAACATTGCGCATTGGTGATCCGATTGTTGTTGGAAGTACGTTCGGTCGTGTCCGGGCAATGGTCAATGACCTCGGCCGCCGAGTGAAAGAAGTAGGTCCTTCTACGCCTGTTGAAATCACAGGTTTAAGTGATGTCCCACAAGCAGGCGATCGTTTTGTCGTTTTCAATGATGAAAAAACAGCCCGCCAGGTTGGGGAAGCTCGTGCACAACAAACATTGATGGCTTCACGCGGCGAGAAGTCTCGCGTTAGCCTTGAAACATTATTCGAACAATTGAAGCAAGGTGAAATGAAGGACTTGAACGTCATTATTAAAGCTGACGTACAAGGTTCTGCAGAAGCGGTTGCTGCATCACTGCAAAAAATCGATGTTCAAGGTGTCAACATCCGTATCATTCACACCGCTGCTGGTGCAATCAATGAATCAGATATCACGCTTGCTGCAGCATCAAACGCAATCGTTATCGGTTTTAACGTTCGTCCTGATGTGAATGCGAAGCGTGCAGCAGACGCAGAAAAAGTGGATGTACGCCTTCACCGCATCATTTACAAGGTAATTGAAGAAATCGAAGCAGCGATGAAAGGGATGCTTGATCCTGAATTCCAAGAGAAAATCATCGGCCAGGCTGAAGTTCGCCAAACCTTTAAAGTATCCAAGGTCGGCACGATTGCTGGATCGTATGTCATCGACGGAAAAATCACGCGTGATAGCGGAATCCGCCTTATCCGTGATGGCGTCGTTACGTTCGAAGGTACAATCGATGCACTTAAGCGATTCAAGGATGATGCAAAAGAAGTCGCACAAGGGTATGAGTGCGGTATTACGATTAAAAACTTCAATGATGTAAAAGAAGGCGATATCATTGAGGCGTATATTATGGAAGAAATTGAACGCAAATGATTATTTGCTCGGCCGAATGTGAATGCATCATTTATGACGCCCATTCATTGAAAGAAAAGCGAGCCGTTTTGCAAAGAATCCTTTCACGTTTAAAACAAAGGTATAATTTATCCGTTGCGGAGGTAGGCTATCAGGATACATGGCAGCGAACGAAGATTGCCATCGTTGGAGTCTCTTCCTCACGGATCCCTCTTGAGAGAGAAATGCATAATGCCCTTCAACTGATTGACTCTTTTCCTGAAATTGAGAGAACAATCACTGATATTGAATGGCTTTAAAGTACGAGGTGAATGAAATGAGCCATAGAGCAAACCGTGTTGGAGAGCAAATGAAAAAAGAGCTAAGTGACATCATCGGGCGCAAAATCAAAGATCCCCGGATCGGTTTTGTAACAGTCACTGACGTTCAAGTTACAGGAGACCTTCAACAGGCAAAGGTATATATCTCCGTTTTGGGTGGAGAGGAACAAAGAGAGAATACGTTAAAGGGCCTTGCGAAAGCAAAGGGTTTTATCAGGACTGAAATTGGCAATCGAATTCGCTTGCGAAAAACACCTGAAATCGTATTTGAATTTGATGAATCGATTGATTACGGAAATCGAATTAATTCGATTCTCCATCAAATCCAAAGAGATGAAAATACCAACGAAATTGATGATGAAGAGTAAAATGGATAGACATTTTGTCTATCCATTTTTTTACCTAATTTTAAAAGGAGGTCTTTGAAATGGAAGGAATCCTGCCATTGTTCAAACCGGCCGGCATGACATCGCATGATTGCGTCTTCAAGCTGCGAAAAATCCTGAAGACGAAGAAGGTCGGCCATACAGGTACATTGGATCCTGATGTTACTGGTGTTCTTCCCATTTGTATTGGCAGGGCAACAAAAGTTGCCGAGTATATTACTGATGCTGGAAAGGCCTATGAAGGGGAAGTAACTCTTGGCTATTCCACTACCACGGAAGATGCTTCAGGCGAAATCGTGGAAAAAAAACAGGTTGACCGAATACTATCAAGAAATGAAATTTTGAAGGTTCTTCAGTCTCTATCAGGAGAAATTGTCCAGACTCCTCCGATGTTTTCGGCGGTTAAAGTGAATGGGAAAAGATTGTACGAGTACGCTAGACAAGGGATTGAAATCGAGAGACCATCAAGGACAGTAACAATACATAATATTGAATTGCTCGATAAAAGGCAAGAATTTTCCGGTGAAAATATCCGTTTCAGCTTCCGAGTTAGCTGCAGCAAAGGCACTTATATTCGAACTTTGGCCGTGATGATTGGTGAACTTCTCGGTTTTCCGGCACATATGTCCCATCTAAGTAGAATTCAGTCTGCCTCCTATACTTTGGAGGACTGCCTCACGTTGGAGGACGTAGCAGAGCACATGGAAACAGGCACGATTGATGAGGTGTTAAGGCCGCTTGAGAGTGCACTTTATCATTTGCCGAAATACACGATAAATGATAAAGTAGCAGAGAAAGTGAAAAATGGAGCACTGCTGGAAGTGCCTGAGTGCTTGATAAACATTGAAGGGCCCATCACTCTGGAAACGGAAGAAGGGCTAGCTCTGGCGATTTACTCCAAGCATCCAGAGAAAACGGGCCTCCTTAAACCTGTTAAAGTTTTGCGGAACAATCAGGATTTATAAAGGTACGATATAGAAAAGGTGAGTTTTATTGTGGAAATCGTTACTCTTAACTTTCCCTTGTACAATAATATAGAATATCCACCATTATCAATAGCTTTAGGGTATTTTGATGGAGTCCATTTTGGGCATCAGAAAGTCATTCTTGAAGCTAAAAAAGAAGCAAATGTAAAAGGAATGAAAAGTGCTGTCATGACGTTCGATCCTCATCCCTCAGTGGTGCTTGGACGAAGTGTGATGCATGTGGAATATATTACACCCCTTGATGAAAAACTTCGGCTGATTGAAGAACTGGGAATTGATTACGTCTTTGTCGTTCGATTTACACCCGAATTCGCCAACTTGCTTCCTCAGGAATTCATTGATACATATATTATCGGATTAAATGTAAAGCATGTGGTGGCGGGGTTCGATTATACGTATGGACGGATGGGTAAGGGAACAATGGAAACAATTCCTTTTCATTCAAGAGATGAATTTTCCTTTACAGTAATTCCTAAATTGACTACAGGGGAATCGAAAATCAGTTCAACGCTTATCCGCCAATTGATTGCGGAGGGCAGAACGCTTGAATTGCCTGCAGTGCTGGGACGGTATTACACCACTTCCGGAGTTGTCATTCATGGAGATAAACGGGGAAGGACCATAGGTTTTCCAACGGCAAATATCGAAATGAACGAAGATTATATCATTCCTCCACTCGGTGTGTATTCTGTAAAGATGAATGTTAATGGAATGTGGTATGAAGGTGTGTGCAATATCGGTTTCAAGCCAACATTCAAACAGGTAGCGGCAAATAAACCTTCTGTTGAAGTGCATTTATTTCACTTTGAAGAAGAAATATATGGACGTGATGTAATCATCGAGTGGCATCAGTATATCCGCAAAGAGAAGAAATTTTCAGGAATCGATGAACTTGTTTCCCAAATTGAAAAGGACAAACAAGTGGCACTTTTGTCCTTTAGTAAAAATCCTGTTTAAAACAAATAGAAAGTTTGTTCCTTTCATAAAAAATACGGTTTTAGCTTGCAATTTTTGGCGAAAGGCTGTATTCTTAATAACGTATTAAAAAATAAGAACCTTTGCTTGGCAAGTCGAATCACCGACGCTTGCTCAGCGACAGGGGATTGAAATTTTAGGAGGTGAACAGGATGGCAGTCACTCAAGAACGTAAGAACGAACTAATCAATGAGTTCAAAACTCATGAAAGCGATACAGGATCTGCAGAAGTTCAAATCGCTGTCCTTACAGAATCGATCAACAACTTGAACGACCATTTGCGTACACATAAGAAAGATCACCACTCACGTCGCGGTCTTTTGAAAATGGTAGGTAAACGCCGTAATCTTTTGACGTTCCTTCGTAACAAGGACGTTTCACGTTACCGCGATTTAATCACTAAACTTGGTCTACGTCGATAGGCAACAGAAGCGGGAATTTTCCCGCTTTTTTATTAGGTTAAAAAAAGAGAATCTTCTATACATATATTAAAATGCATCATTTTGTGCATACTAATCATAATTTGTCATTTAAATAAGCTAGAAATGGCTTTTTACAATATAAGGTAGAGGATTGATCGAAGGAAAGCCTTCGCATCATCTTCAAAAGTGATATAGGTAGAGAGGGGTCAAAATAATGGAACAAAATAAGCATGTATATTCCATGGATTGGGCAGGCCGTAAGCTCACAGTCGAAATCGGACAGCTGGCAAAGCAAGCAAACGGTGCTGTAATGGTACGCTATGGTGATACCGCAGTCCTAAGTGCGGCTACCGCATCAAAAGAACCAAAAAATTTGGATTTCTTCCCGTTAACAGTTAACTATGAAGAGCGCCTTTATGCAGTTGGAAAAATTCCAGGCGGCTTCATTAAACGCGAAGGCCGTCCAAGCGAAAAAGCGATCCTGGCAAGTCGCCTAATCGATCGTCCGATCCGCCCACTTTTTGCGGATGGATTCCGTAATGACGTTCAAGTAATCAGCATCGTAATGAGCGTGGATCAGGATTGTTCATCAGAAATGGCAGCCATGTTCGGTTCTTCCCTTGCTCTAAGCACGTCCGACATTCCTTTTGAGGGTCCCATTGCAGGAGTAGTGGTAGGCCGGATTAACGGAGAATTTGTCATTAATCCAAATGTCGAGCAAACGGAAAAAAGCGATATCCATTTAACTGTTGCAGGGACAAAAGATGCGATCAACATGGTTGAAGCAGGTGCGAATGAGGTTCCTGAAGAAGTAATGCTCGAAGCTATCATGTTCGGACACGATGAAATCAAGCAATTAATCGCATTCCAGGAAAAAATCGTTGCCGAAATTGGCAAAGAAAAGACGAAAATGCCATTGTATGAGCTGGACAAGGAGCTTGAAGCTGAAATTCGTGAACTTTGCGAAGCTGATATGATCAAAGCGATCCAGGTTCAGGAAAAACATGCGCGTGAAGCTGCGATTAAAGAAGTGAAAAATAGTGTTATTGCAAAATTCGAAGAGCAGGAAGCAAGCGCCGACGACATGAAACAGGTGAAACAAATCCTAGACAAACTCGTCAAAGGCGAAGTGCGCCGTCTGATCACAGAAGATAAAGTACGCCCTGATGGCCGTGGTTTGGATGAAATCCGTCCATTATCTTCACAAATCGATATTTTGCCGCGCACACATGGTTCAGGACTATTCACTCGCGGGCAAACGCAAGCATTGAGCATTTGTACACTTGGTGCAATGGGCGACGTCCAAATCCTGGATGGCCTAGGCATTGAAGAAGAAAAACGTTTCATGCACCATTATAATTTCCCACAGTTCAGCGTTGGTGAAACAGGTCCAATCAGAGGGCCAGGCCGTCGAGAAATCGGGCATGGTGCTTTAGGTGAACGTGCATTGGAACCAATCATTCCGAATGAAAAAGAATTCCCATATACGATCCGTCTTGTTTCCGAAGTTCTTGAATCAAACGGTTCCACTTCACAGGCAAGTATTTGCGCAAGCACACTTGCAATGATGGATGCCGGCGTACCAATTAAAGCACCTGTTGCCGGTATTGCAATGGGTCTGATTAAATCAGGCGAGCATTATTCGGTTCTGACAGACATCCAGGGTATGGAAGACCATCTTGGAGACATGGACTTTAAAGTTGCAGGTACGGCTAAAGGGGTAACCGCGCTTCAAATGGACATTAAAATTGACGGGCTTTCACGTGAAATTCTGGAAGAAGCATTGCTACAGGCGAAAAAAGGCCGCATGCAGATTTTGGAATCTATGCTTGCTACGATTTCTGAACCGAAATCACAGCTGTCACAGTATGCTCCAAAAATTCTCATCATGACAATCAATCCGGACAAAATCCGTGATGTTATTGGGCCGAGCGGTAAGCAGATCAATAAGATCATTGAAGAAACCGGTGTAAAGATTGATATTGAACAGGATGGAACCGTATTTATCGCTTCGACGAACGAAGAAATGAATCAAAAAGCGAAGAGAATTATCGAAGATATCGTCCGTGAAGTAGAAGTTGGACAACTTTATCTTGGAAAAGTAAAGCGAATTGAAAAATTCGGAGCATTCGTTGAAATTTTCGCCGGCAAGGATGGTCTCGTCCATATTTCAGAACTTGCTGAAGAGCGTGTAGGTAAAGTGGAAGACGTTCTTGCAATCGGTGATGAAATTTTGGTGAAAGTAACTGAAATTGACAGGCAAGGCCGTGTGAATCTTTCACGTAAAATTGTACTGAAAGAACAGCGCGAACAGCAGGAAAATCAATAATTTATAGATGCCATTCCCGCATAAGTTAGCGGGAATGAGTGGAATAGGGAAGTCAGGGGGAACCCTGGCTTTTTCCATGATTAAGGGACCTTTGAAATACCTCTTAAAACGTAGGATTTTTGAAACAATTTTAATGAATTACATACTTGGATGTATAAGTGATAATGCTTCGTTCTACCTTGTCCTTTTTCTACATAATTTGTATGGAAAGGGGTAGGTATTATGAAAAAGAAAATGATCATGGGCATTTTGGCATTAGCTGCCTGGTTTTCTGTCAGTAATCCATTGGTTGCGTCCTATATAGGCAAAATGAAAATGGGCGCTGTTCCAGCACTTAAACAGGAAGATCCATTAGTTCAGCAGATTAGAAAAAATGCCCCCAAATATGAAATTCCACCATCGGATGCAAAATTAGATCCTATTTGGAAGGCGATTCCTGGATATAACGGTTTATCTGTAAATATTTTATCTTCTTATAAAAGAATGAAAAAAGCGGGAACCTTTAATGAAGAGAAACTGGTATTTACGCAGACAAAGCCGAAGGTTCATCTCCAGGATTTACCTCCAGCCCCCATTTATAAGGGACATCCAGAAAAACCGATGGTCAGTTTTGCAATAAATGTTGCTTGGGGAAATGAATATTTATCCTCTATTCTAGCAACGCTAAAAAAGCATAATATAACTGTTAGTTTTTTTCTTGAAGGAAATTGGGTAAAGAAAAACCCGGAGCTTGCAAAAATGATTTCTGCTTCAGGTCAAGAAATTGGTAATCATTCCTACTATCATTCAGATATGAAAAGGCTTTCTGCAGAAGGAACAAGGCAAGAACTCATCAAAACAAACGATGTGATTAAAGCAGTCACCGGAAAAAAGTGTGAATGGTTTGCTCCCCCGAGCGGCAGTTTTCGTGATGAAACAATACAAATTGCCCATAAGCTGAATATGAAAACGATTATGTGGACTGTAGATACGATTGATTGGCAAAAACCTACACCTGAAACAATCATCAGCCGTGTAACAAGAAAAATTCAAAATGGTTCAATCGTACTCATGCATCCAACTGACTCTACAGCAAAATCATTAGATAGGCTTATAACGTTAATAGAAAAAAAGAACTTATCGATCGGTACCATCTCTGAATTAATGAAAGAGGACCGCATCATCGAAAATGAATCAAAGAAATAATTTCAATAAGAGAGAATCATGGTAAGATTACTCTTTATTGGAAAAGTTCTTTAATCATTTATGAACAGGAGGATTTCTTTTGATAAAAAAATACACGTGTCAAAACGGTGTCACAATCGTTCTTGAAAATATCCCTACAGTTCGTTCAGTTGCAATTGGTGTTTGGATCGGTACTGGATCAAGAGATGAGGATCCGATTAATAACGGGATTTCGCATTTTTTGGAGCACATGTTTTTTAAAGGGACAAAAACAAGAACAGCTCGTGAAATTGCAGAATCCTTTGACAGCATTGGCGGACAAGTAAATGCCTTTACATCAAAGGAATATACATGTTATTACGCAAAAGTTCTTGATAACCATGCACAATTTGCACTCGATGTACTATCGGATATGTTTTTTAATTCGACCTTTGTGGACGAAGAGCTGAAAAAAGAAAAGAATGTTGTTTATGAAGAAATCAAAATGTACGATGATACTCCCGATGACATTGTCCATGATTTATTAAGCAAGGCCGTTTACGAAAATCATCCTCTTGGCTTTCCGATTTTAGGAACTGAAGAAACGCTTGCTGAATTTACGGGTGAAAAATTGCAGCAGTATATTAGCGAAAGATACACGCCTGAAAATGTCGTCATCTCGATTGCCGGAAATGTTCAGGATACATTCATACATGAAGTGGAAAAATACTTTGGTTCATATGAAGGAACAACAAAAAGAAGTTTGGAAAACAAACCTTTTTTCCATGCCAATCGTCTTACACGAAAAAAGGAAACAGAACAGGCTCATTTATGTCTTGGGTATGAAGGGCTGCAAGTCGGACATGAAGACATTTATAGCTTGATCGTCTTAAATAATATTTTGGGCGGAAGCATGAGCAGCCGTCTATTCCAGGAAGTAAGGGAACAACGAGGTCTGGCTTATTCAGTGTTTTCCTATCATTCGTCGTATCAGGACAGTGGAATCGTAACCATATATGGCGGTACTGGGGCAAAGCAGCTGGATCTTCTTTTTGAAACGATCCAGGAAACTTTGCAAAAGCTCAAAAGTGATGGGATTACGGAAAAGGAGCTCATCAATAGCAAGGAGCAGTTAAAAGGCAGTTTAATGCTTAGTCTCGAGAGCACCAATAGCCGTATGAGCAGGAATGGAAAAAATGAACTTTTGCTGAAACGTCATCGTTCTTTGGATGAAATCGTCGAACAAATTGACCAGGTGACCCAAAATGGCGTGAATAATATGGCAAATTCCATTTTTACCGACCATTTTGCTGTTTCATTAGTCGCACCAGACGGAGAATTACCAAATAAATTGAAATAAAAATGAAAACAGCCCAACAATGGGCTATCAGGCTGTCGAAAAACATTCGATAGCCTTTTATTTTATTTATTTTCTTTATCAAATCACCGCGTTAAATATTAATAGAAATTACCTCATTAAACAGGTCTGTTGATTTGCGCTCCAGGCGCTTCGCTTTCCGCGGGCGTGCCGGGGAGCTTCCTCGGCGCTTCGCTCCTGCGGCATCTCCCCTGACCCGTATTCCCGCAGGAGTCTTCGCGCCTTACGCTCCAATCTACAGAGTTTTTTTCACTAAAGACCGTCT
>JAUZPT010000320.1 GCA_030705745.1 Bacillota bacterium
CCAGCCAGGTCAATTTGGCCAATGGCCGAATTTCGGTCAATTTGAATTTCAAAATGCAGGCCATTATTTTTCAATAAAATAGCATCTGGGTTTTGAGGATCACCACGATAGCCAATAAATTTCCCTTCCTCTTGTAGTCCCTTTACTTCCCCCGTTTTAAGCAAGACAGTAAGCTTGCCGGCTTTAATGCTATATTCCACCACATCTTTGTGTGTTGCACTTCGTAAAGGAGCAGACTGATCAAGAAATTCTCTGGCAAACGCAATGACCTTTTCGCCGCGAACCGGATTGTAGCCGGCTGTTCGATGCGCACCGCCTTCGTCGCTGATCGCATCCGTTCCATAAAGTGCGTCATACAGGCTTCCCCATCGAGCATTAGCAGCATTGATCGCATAGCGCGCGTTATTTACAGGAACGACCAATTGTGGGCCAGCCTGAACCGTAATTTCCTCATCCACCCCGCTTGTCGTAATCGTAAACGCTTCTACTTCCGGCTCCAAATATCCGATATCAAGTAAGAATGACTGATACATTTCTGAGTCAAAACAATTGAAATGTTCGCGATGCCAAGAATTGATTTTTGCTTGTAACTCAGTGCGAATCGCTAACAGTTCCCGGTTTTTCGGAGTTAATTCTTCCACCAATCTTTCAAGGCCAGACCAAAATTTATTTTCTTCCACTCCGCTTTCAGGCAGTCCTTCATTATTGATAAATTGATAAAGCTCCGATGAAACATATAACTTTCCTTTTTTTACATAAGCAGTCATTAATTGCTTCCTCCTTCGAAAATCATTTTTGTTTGTTATAACGCAACAGCGTTTCAAATTTATAATTAAAAAAATAATAGCATGAAGACAAAGAGTATTTCAAATATTTTCATAAAATTCTAATATTTTTAAACAAAAAACTTACGCATCAAAAGGAGCACTCTTATAAATGCAAAAAAGCCTGGCTCGAGGCCAAACTTTTCGTATTACAAGCCATTTTTATTTCGCAAAATTGTGGTTTCCAATTTTAACTGTCGTTTTACGAGAAAAAATCCAATTGCTGCTGGATGTTTTCGGATTGAAGAAAAATAATGAACCTTTTCCTTGTCCTCTAAAAGCTAATGCTTCATTCACGGCTTTTCTCGATGAGGCGTCTGCACGTTTATTAATCGTTTTGTTTTGGACAGGCGTAAAGGCATAATGGCCATTCGACTTCTGATAAATAACGCCTTTTACCGTATTGGGAAATTTCGGACTGGCAACTCGATTTAAAATAACCGTCGCAACAGCAACTTTTCCGGCATAGGATTCAGATTCTGCCTCAGCATGCACCAAACGGGCAATCAGTTCTTTATCCGCCTTTGAAATAGTGGAATTTGGCAATAACAGTTTTTGTCTCGGATGAATAATTTTACCCACTTTTTTATTCATT
Source organism: Bacillota bacterium (assembly GCA_030705745.1). Taxonomy (GTDB): domain Bacteria; phylum Bacillota; class Bacilli; order Bacillales; family Cytobacillaceae; genus Neobacillus_A. The sequence continues at coordinate 1,420 of JAUZPT010000320.1, forward strand.
TTAATTAAGTCCCTTGCAGAAACACCATACTTAACGGCAATTTTCCAATAGGTATCTCCAGAACTTACCTTATATGTTCGCGTCGCTGCATCAGTTTGTAAAACGAATGTACCTAATGATAAAGATAGTAACATTACGGTTGCGATGACAAGCTTTTTCGTTTTTTTCATCCTAAACCCTCCTAGTAACTTTTCTGATCTCTCTATTACTAGGCTAACAGGTGTAAACATGTAATACATGAAGAAAAATGTGGTAATGGTCTTTCGTATAGCATCAGCTATTGGTATGAAAGCAATCGTTTCCAAAATGGTATATTATTCATGTAATCTCTTTTTACCACCGTTAACCAGATTCTCTAGCAAAAGGATGAATTATTACACATATTTCTCCTATGAAATAATATTCAAAAAATCTTTTGTTAAAATATTCAGGTCATTTAAGTAAAAACAGACAGGACGGATATGATAAACTGATTTGGTAGTATTTTTTCATTATTGAAAGGAAGCAAACATGATGAAATCGATAAAGAGTATACTTCAAATTGCAGCAATATTTATTTTATTTAATGTGTTGATATTTTTTATTGGCTGGAACGTCTGGGAATGGCTCACAATTTCATTCCATCTTCAAAATCTATACATTTATTGCTTCATTATTGTTCTATTATCCTATTCTTTTGTTATCGGAAGGTTTTCTAAGCATCTTTCCATATTTCGTACAATCGGTTATATCTGGTTCGGTTTTTTTCAATACTGCCTGCTTTTGTTACCACTTGCGGACTTGCTCATCTTTATGATCAAAATGACTTCTTCCTCGTGGAGAATAGCAATATTTCCTATTGGACTTTCAGTATTGTGTTTAATGTTTATTATTTTATCATATGGCTTATTCAATGCGTATAGCCCCATTGTAAGGAAGTATGCTATTACTATTCCTAAAAAGAACGCCAACATTAACGAGTTGCGCGTCGCTGTAGCTTCCGATATGCACTTCGGCAGATTGTCTGGTGTTTCGCATTTGAAGAGACTCGTGAAGATCATTAAGGGCATTAAACCTGATCTCATTCTGTTGCCAGGAGATATTATCGATGATGAAGCTGAACCTTTCATCGATAAAAAGATGGGAGCAATTATGGCTGAATTGCAAGCTCCTCTTGGTGTGTTTGGAGTGTTGGGAAATCATGAGTATTATGGGGGTCAAATTCCAACGTTTATCGACTTGATGAACGATATCAATATTACGATCCTCACCGACGAGGTCATTACGATTGGGGATAGCTTCCATCTTCTAGGCCGAAAAGACAAAACCGACAAAAATCGGAAATCGTTCGCACAATTGTTGGAAGATGTGGACCCTTCTTATCCGATTATTGCGATGGACCATCAGCCTCAGGACTTGGAAGCAGCGCAAAAATGCGGTGTTGATATTCTTTTGTCAGGCCATACCCACAGAGGGCAAATGGCTCCAAACCATCTCATAACAAAAAAAATGTATGAATTGGATTGGGGTTATTTAAAAAAGGAACAGCTACATGCCTTCGTATCATCTGGATTTGGGTTTTGGGGACCCCCATTTCGTATTGGGAGCCGATCTGAAGTTCTGGAAATACATATAAAGTTTATTTAAGTATGCTCAATGTTTACGAGTTCAAGCCACTTCGCCCATACTTCAGTTGAAGGATGACGAAGTGGCTTTTGTTTTTACTTTATGGTTTGTGCTGGATGGTTCGGTTCCGATTGTATTGCTTTTCTTTGTAGTACTGAAAAAACCAAATAATCGTCGCCAGCCAAAATGCACTCGCAAAATAGCCTCCAATAATATCACTAGGAAAGTGAACCCCCAGGTAAATCCGGCTAATCCCAATGGCAAAAATAAAGAAAATGCTGAACAAAATCAGTAAAGTTCTTTCCCATTTTTTTGAAATATGTCTCCAAAGCAGAAAGGTTAGAATTCCATATACCGTAAATGCATTCATCGCATGTCCGCTCGGAAAACTGTAGCCTACGATATCAATCAGGCGATGCAAATCAGGACGGACACGATGGAATACTTGCTTTAACACTTGATTTATTACGGCAGAGCCGGCGACGGCGGCAATAAACAAAATTAATTCCAGCCGGTGTTTAAGCACTTTATACAGAAATACAACCAATACAATACTGAGGCCGATTACAAAAGGCGCTCCACCGATAAAAGTGAAAAATTTCATGATGCTCGTCAAAAGAGGATTCTCCCAACCTTGCACAATTGAAATAATATCGCTATCAAAATCGATTATTTTTTTATCGTTGATAAAAATAACGACAATCGTGAATCCTATTAATGAAACTAAACTGATGAAAAATGCAATCAAAAGATGCCCTTTTAAATTCATTCGTCTTATCCTTTCCCATTCTAGTTTTTTTCGATAATCAGTCATTTCAATACCGCTATCACTAAATACCCATAAATGGCCATAGCTTAATCACCCAAGCAAATTATATTTGTTTAAGTAAAGAAAAAAAGCATTTCGGCTGAAACGCTTTTTTCTTTTTCATTATTGATTGTACTAATTATTTTCGATTTCACCTATTACCTGTTTTAAAATCAATGCTTCAAGGTAATCTTTTACCTTGAATGCATCATTGAGGTCCGCGCTCTACATTTCATCTATCC
>JAUZPT010000321.1 GCA_030705745.1 Bacillota bacterium
CAATGGCTGGATTTGTTACAACCGCAACACTTTCCTTGATGAAATCAGGAATATTTCTGCGCTCAGTATTAAGGGAAGCGAGCGGCGCATCGTGGCCAAGAGAGCGTATAGGCTCGGCACCTTTTTCGGCCATCTGTTCGACCAATTGAATATGGTCGCGTTCCCATCCAAAGGATTTATATTGGCCGTTATGAATTTTGTCAGGATAAGACATGGCCAATATTTTACCAAGCTTTGGCGGAGTTAGTCGCTGACGGGAGCCTTCGAGAATCGCTCGCTTTGAAAAACGGTCAAACACCTCTTCTTGATACTCCCTATACTCGAAAAGGTTTAATTTATTTCCAGCCCACTTAAAGCCAATTTTTTCTCCGGGGGCCAGCGATTTTGGTTCATTGACAAATTGAGAAGATGGAATAATTCCCGGTTCGGATGAAAATAAGTAAGAGCTTTCGATTTCGAGCATCCATAATGGGCGAAGGCCGAGGGCATCGACACTGAAAACTGCTTCATCCGCAAAACGGGAGATGATGCCTGCCGGTCCTTGGGCGAAGTGGCCCCATCCTTCACGCATATACGTATATAAGTCCTGAAGGTGCTCCGGATAGGCTTTTATTTCATTGATAATTGGTGGAAACATCAAGTCCATTGCTTCAAATAAAGAATAGTAATCGCGGCAAATAAACGTTTCAATCGTGCGGCTTAAATCCTGAGAATCACTTCCTCCCTTAACGAGAGGAACCTGAATCATGCTTGCCTCGTCGCGAAGCCTAGAAATGGTATTAATCTCACCATTATGGCCAAGAATGCTAAACGGTTGCACACGGAAAAAACTTGACTGTGTGTTCGTTGAATAGCGGTTATGTCCTAATGTGATGGTAGAGGCGACGAGAGGATTGGCTAAATCGGTATAATATTTTGGCAGAATATCGCCTGCACCCATAACTTTGTAAACGGCATGATATTGGCTTAAAGAAGCAACATGGACGTCATTATTTTTTTCGAATTCTATCAGTATTTCAAAAAGTGTTTTTGAAAGCTCATTGCCAGTTTCCTTGGATAGGCAGGCGATTTGCCAAAAAACAGGATTTTCCTGCATAGCAATTGGGCCAAGCGAAGAAGGATTCGTCGCCTCGGTGTTTTCGTACAATAAAACAAAACCATTCCTTTGCAGAGTACTTTTTAATTCGTTTTTAATTAAATCAACCGAAGACTTTCGATTGATAAAAATATGGCCGACGGCAAATCCATCATTTTCTGCGAGGGAAGAATCGAGTCCTTTTTTTTGCAGCTTTGCTTTCCATAACTCTCTCGGAATGTCGATATGGATTCCGACACCATCTCCTTCACCATTAATAAATCCAGCTCTGTGGTTCATGGTAATGAGGGCGTCAATGCAGTCGAAAATATTTTTTCTAGTAGGTATTTTGTGTTTTTCCAGACTTGCAACGATTCCACATGCATCGTGTTCTTGACGGTGAAAATCTTTAAATAAAGAAGGATTCCAAGTTTGTGTCATCATGTAGGAGGCTAACCCTTGCTTTTGAGTAAGCCTCATCTTCACCTCCAGAAAGATTTTTGTTTGAGTATTTTTTAATCGTGGTATTAGATAATGTTGTTTCCGTTAAAGGGGCATTGCAAGAAAGGATGAAAAAGCAAATAGTATTTTTATAGTATCATAGCAATATTCTGAAATCAAATAAATATACATTACATTGGATATAAAAATCATAGAAATTTTTAATATTGAATTCACTTTACATGAATATGTAAACGTTTTCAATATTTTAATAACAAAAAAGGGGATGTTTAACATCCCCTTTTCGTTGTATAAAAATTGTATATTTATTCGTTTTTTAAAGCGTAAAATGCATTTCTTACAGCGTGAAGTGTAGCTTCAATATCTTCTTCAGAATGAGCAATTGTCACGAACCATGCTTCGTATTTGGATGGAGCCAAATTGATACCTTGATGAAGCATAAGTTTGAAAAACTTGGCGAATATTTTTCCATCTGTATTTTCAGCCTGCTCATAGTTTTCAATTTTTTCATCGGTGAAATAAATTGTTAAAGCACCTTTAAGGCGATTGATCGTAATCTGAACATCATTTTCTTTGGCAGCTTCTAAAATGCCTTCTTCAAGAACAGCTCCCAATCGGTCAAGATAATCATAAATTCCCTCTTGTTTTAATACTTCAAGGCAGGCGATACCTGAAAGAATTGAAGCAGGATTTCCTGCCATAGTGCCTGCTTGATATGCAGGTCCAAGCGGTGCGACCGTTTCCATGATTTCCTGTTTGCCACCATATGCTCCGATTGGAAGTCCACCGCCGATAATTTTTCCGAGAACAGTTAAATCCGGTGTCACGCCCAATAAATTTTGCGCACCGCCATACATAAACCTGAAAGCGGTAATGACTTCATCATAAATAACGAGCGCACCAGCAGCGTGGACCAAATCATTAACCTGCTGTAAAAATCCAGGTTTAGGTTCAACAATTCCGAAATTGCCTACAATCGGTTCGACTAAAACAGCTGCGACCTGGTCTCCCCACTTTTCGAGTGCTTCCTTTAATGGTTCGATATCGTTGAACGGCACCGTGATGACTTCCTGTGCAATGCTTTTAGGTACTCCTGCAGAATCAGGCGTGCCAAGTGTAGATGGGCCGGAACCTGCGGCTACAAGTACAAGGTCGGAGTGGCCGTGGTAGCATCCAGCGAATTTAATGATTTTGTCTCTGCCTGTATATGCGCGCGCAACGCGAATTGTTGTCATAACAGCTTCCGTACCTGAATTGACAAAGCGAACCCGATCCATGGAGGGAATTGCTTCTTTCAGCATTTTTGCGAATTTCACCTCGTGAGGTGTCGGTGTACCGTATAGAACTCCGGATTCTGCCGCCTTCTTTATTGCTTCTGTAATATGTGGATGGGCATGGCCGGTAATAATCGGACCGTATGCAGCCAGATAGTCGATGTATTGGTTGCCATCAACATCCCAGAAGTAAGCTCCCTGGGCTCTTTCCATCACAACAGGTGCTCCTCCGCCAACCGCTTTGTACGATCTGGATGGGCTGTTCACGCCGCCCACAATATGTTCAAGCGCTTCATTATGTAATCGTTCTGAATTAGTGAATTGCATGGTACTCCTCCTAAAAAAATATTCCTAGATTATTTTAGCACTTTTTAGAAACAATTAACCTTTTATTAGAATGTTCATATTTTTTTTAAGAACCTTTTTTAGTGAATCGGGAGTGTAAAAGTAGAACAAAATAAAAAATGGTCGTTTCGTGATCGTGATTTATTTAAAAAATGAAACAAATCAGAATTATTTTCTTGAAAGCAACTTAGTTGTTTTGTGATTGTCAATTGGCTAAACTGATTTGTTAGGGCCAATCGTTCAGGAGGTATGGAAATGAACAATGCAATTGAAGTAAAAGATTTACGAAAAGAATTTAAGGCATATTCAAGCAGAACAGGATTAAAAGGAGCCTTTAGGGACCTTTTGACACGAAACTATAAAGTCGTTCCGGCTGTTAACGATATTAGTTTTTCAGTGAAGCAGGGCGAAATGGTCGGATACATCGGCGAGAATGGGGCCGGCAAATCCACAACGATAAAAATGCTTACGGGCATTTTGACGCCGACTTCAGGCGATATTGTCGTAAATGGTATGAATCCTCATAAGGAACGGGAGAAATTTGTGCAAACAATCGGAGTTGTATTCGGGCAGAGATCCCAGCTTTGGTGGGATATAGCAGTTCAAGAATCGTTCCGATTGCTGAAAAAAGTGTACAAAGTGTCGGATGCTCATTATAACGAGCATATGAATCATGTGATTAAAACACTTGATATCGAACCACTTTTGGACAAACCGGTGCGAAAATTATCGCTTGGCCAAAGAATGCGCTGTGAACTGGCCGCGGCTTTAATTCATAATCCGCCTTTGCTGTTTTTGGATGAGCCGACGATTGGGCTTGACGTGCTTGTTAAGCTCAAAATCCGTGAATTCTTAAAGGAAATAAATGAAAAATATAACACAACCATTTTGTTGACAAC
>JAUZPT010000322.1 GCA_030705745.1 Bacillota bacterium
AAGTCAAAGTTTCACTGCTTTTTAATATTCTTGCTCGGAAAAAAATATAGTAAATGACTAATCGTATTGAAATTTGATGAAGGAATAAAATGTTTTGGGGAAGTTTTTATATTTTTTTTGAGTTTCTTTGGGCTAGAGGAACAATGGTTACTAAGTGTTTTGCTTCCAGGCATGGCAAATAAACTTTGTATCAGAAGTAAGCCAATCTTGAGCTTTAGGACTATCAATTAATTCTTTGTGTTGTATGAATAACCGTTTCGCAAAAGGTAATTTCATTTCTGTGATAGATTGGTTAAAGAGAATAAGAATTTTCTTTTCCGTATTGGTAAGGGAGTGAAAAGTACCCATTTCTCTTTCTTGCTTAATTATTTTCAAAAACTGTTTTGCTTCATCATTTAGCATTTGATAGTTTTTTGCTTCGGTGATGCGGTCCCATTCCTTTTGAATGAGGATTCGGCACTTTGCATAATTTTGCTGTGTGCACATTTTATTAATCAATAGACTAATACTCTCAATTTTCATATAATCTCTCCGAACACTATGGATATAGGTATTATATCTCATGTTAAATTAAGAGTATCGAACTAGTCAATCTAAATTTACCAGAATAGCAATTCAATTTAGATTTATTTGATTAATTGAAGTGCTTTTCAATTATTATTGAACGTTACAGCCATTCATTATGAAATTTATTACCATAAAAAAGGCTGCGGTAGCCATGCTCCGCAGCCTTAAGCTTAAGCAATTTCCAAACAAACTTAGCCTCTTCCAGCTTGGAAACCAGGATATTTTGTCATTCCACCATCTGCAAACAGAGTAATTCCAGTCACATAACTTGATTCTTCAGAAGCGAGCCAGGCAGCAACTGCAGCAATCTGTTCAGGCTTTCCGATATAGCCCATCGGTATGAGCTCTTCCACACCAGCCTTTAGTTTCGGATCTGAAAATTTCTCCGCATTAATGGGTGTATCAATTGCACCAGGCCCAATACTGTTAATTCTTATTCCTTTTGGTGCGAATTCTAGAGCAAGAGTTTCTGACATTAATTTTATTCCGCCCTTACTGGCAGCATAGTGCACAAAATGCGGCCAAGGAATCATTTCATGGACACTAGACATATTAATGATGGAACCTTTTATTTTGTTTTCAATCATATAGGCTATAGCCTCTCTGCACCCGAGAAAAGCACCTGTGAGATTTGTTGAAATTACCCTGTTCCAGTCCTTAAGAGACAATTCCTCGGAAGGGACTTCATTTTCCACACCCGCATTATTAATCATGATATCCAATCGCCCAAATTGAGAAGCAGTCGCCTGAATAAGATCCTTTACATCTTGTTCTTGGGTGACATCTCCCTGTACGGCAATCGCATCTCCTCCGGCATGTTGAATTTGGGAAATCATTTCATCGATAACAGGATCTTTTTTGAAATAGTTGATGACCACTTTTGCTTTTTCGTTCCCAAAACGAAGGGCCATCGCTTTTCCAAGGCCTGTTGAAGCACCGGTAATCACAACCACTTTTCCTTCTAAGTCTGTATACATCATTATATGCCCCCTTATTTTTTTGTAAACCCTAATAAAATTCCTCCTATAATCACGAGAACACAACCTACTATGACAAAAATAATTTGTCTTTTTGATTTTTTTTCATGAAGTAGAAAAATGCCACCAAGTGTCGAGATAATAATGCCAGTTTGGGAAAGAGAAAAACTTGTTGCAACTCCAATTTTTGGTAGAGCTAATAGGAGGCCAAGATTTCCAGCCCCCCAAAGGAAGCCAGTAAAAATATTGTGGATAGCATACTTGTTAAATGGTTTATGTCGAAAGGTCAGAAGTAAAGCACCGGTCAGCATTCCTACCGCTTGAGGAAGGAGAACGGACCAACCATTTAAGTTAAACCATCGAATAATGATGACATATGCTAGGAAGCCTGCTGTTGAAATTAGAAGTAAAATATATCCTTTCTTCGTTTTTTCACTTTTTTCATCGCTTCCCTTTTCTCGAATGGTTGTAAAAATGACGCCAATAATAATTAGAAGGATAGCTATAATTCCAATGATAATGACTGTCCTAGTTGACCATTCTTTAAAAACCAAAACACCTACTAGAGTAGTCGCAACCAATTGCATACCTGTAGACAGGGGAACGGTTTTAGAGACACCTAAATATTGAACAGTACCCAGCTGATTGCGCTGGCCAATTGCCCAAAAAATTCCGGATAAAAATCCAATAACAAAAATGAAAATTGTCAGATGGGGATGAACAATAAAGTACAAAACAATAGAAAAAACTAAAGCCCCTAGTGTGATTCCAAGAGTTTGGCTATAGGCATCCCCACCTAATTTTACGCTAACAAGTACGATACTTCCCCAGCACACGGCTGGTATTAATGCCAATAATATACCAGTCAAATTTGTCCCTTCTTTCTATGTACTCATTGTATGATACCCAGAGCAGGTTAATAGTAATCATTTAATTTTTGAAGGAGGATACAAAAAGGATGAGCATATGCTGCTCATCCTCTTTTTCAATCTTATAAATTTAAAAACTTGATGCAAACCGGATCAGGAATCATGATGTCGGATTGTAATAATGTAAGTTTTCCTGTTTGCTCGTCTCTGGAATATAAAACGATGTTACCAGAGTTTTGATTGGATGCGATCAGGAATTTTTCGGTTGGGTCCAAAACAAAATCTCTTGGCCAATCTCCTTCCGTAGAAACACGCTCAACGAAACTTAGCTCTCCATTTTCTGGATTAACACTAAAAACAGCTATACTGTTGTGTCCCCGATTCCCTGCGTAAACAAAATGGCCGTTAGAAGATATATGAATGGCGCTGCCTTGATTGTTTTCTTTAAATGTTTCCGGGAGTGTAGAAATAGATTGCTTTTCCTCAAAACTACCGTCTTTGGCATGATAATTGGCTACAATTACTTCGGAGCTAAACTCAGTCATAATGTAAGCGTATTTTCCATTAGGATGGAAAGTAAGATGCCTAGGTCCGCTGCCCGGGCGAACTGCTAATCGATTCACTTCAGTCAATACAGCGTCTTCACCAATTGCATACGTAATCAGCTGGTCACTTCCCAGTTCTACGACAGCGACAAACTTTTCGTCAGGAGTCACTTCTGCGTAATGGGTATGTGCCTTCTCTTGACGGAAATCAGGCCCGGAGCCTTGGTGTTCAATAACGGAAGATGCATAAAGCAAAGAGCCATCTTCTGGATTAATCATATATGATTCTACCGTTCCTTTATGATAATTCGCACTGAACAGGTTGTGGTTCATTCTGTCCACACTCACATGGCAAGGGGACGCACCATCCGTTACGATGCTGTTGAGAAATTGGAGCTCGTGGGTATTCCCGTTAATAGCATATGAAGCAACTCCCCCTTTATCACCATCTTTCATAACGGAATAAAGAAACCGGTTATTTTCACTGACAGTTACATATGTAGGGTTGCCGAGTTTGGCAGCTGCCTTAACGTCAATAATTTTCGCATTTTCCATATCAAGAATGAAGGAATAAATGCCTTCACTTCCATTTTTTGTGTAAGTGCCAATATAGCCAATTAAATGGTTTTCATTCTTTGTCATTATATAAAACTCCTTTCCAATTATCGTTTTATTTTATCACAATAGACATGTAAATTATTAATTGAAACTATACTAATAGCAGTTTCAATTGGCAGAAGGTAGGAATAATTAATTTCCCCCAAAAAGAAAAGAGTAACTTTTCATAATTTATTTCGTCTAACTAAATAAATGATATTGGAAAGAAAATAGCTCTTACTCTAGCTATTATTGATTTCACTAGTGAAAAGCAAAGGGGCTAAGTCTATGAAAATCTTAAAATTTTTCCTTTGTATGTCAATAATGCTTGCATGCAACTTATATGTTCCAAACTATAAGATTTATGAAGCATTCGGGGACCAATTACAATTAACAAGGCAGGCTAAAGGACTACAGCATTATCAAAAGAAGAATTCTACGTTGATTTCTCAAAAAGAGAAAGAACCAGATCATGATGAAGAAAAAATAA
>JAUZPT010000323.1 GCA_030705745.1 Bacillota bacterium
ATGGTTTTTTGAGAACCAACTGACATTGAAAAGGATCCCAATCCATAGAGTTATCGCTAAAAAGTGGGAAGAATATGTGAAAAAACCTGGCCATCTTGAAAGGGAGCGCGCATGGCTCGACCATCCAAGCGCACCAACCAACGAAAGCATCAGAATCATTCCGACAACGGAAAAGAGCCGATTTTGTTCGAGCTTTATTGGAGAAAGAAAGATAAGCAAAATAATGGAAAGAACCCCCGTCGTTATCCATGCTTTCCCCACCTCGAAGTTCAATAGTACTGAACGTAACGTAAGTCCCAATCCAAGATCCTGATATAAATAAAGAACAATTTTAAGGACGGGCATGAAGGAAAAGAGAGCAACACCAGACACAGTAGCCAATACTATCCATTTTGGCACGGCAATTTCAGGCTTGATGGAATCAGGCAGCAGGTTTAAAAAAAAACATCCGATTAAGATGGAAAAACAAACGTAAAGCAACGCTTCACATAGAACGCTTAAGATAATCATGTTACAAATGCTTCTTTCGGAATACTAGCCAGTAGCTGCCGAGAGCAAGGATGATCAACGTTCCGATGGACCCAGGAATAGCATAGGACATCAACGGTTTCTCGTTATTTGGAACAGCTGGAAGCACTTCATGCTTTTTTGTGATTTTTTCCGTACTTCCAATCACCATTTTTGCGGGTTCTTCTTTGGATTTGACGGCAGAAGTACTTTTGACATTGACTGAAAATGGAATCGTACCCTCGAGAGGATGGCCATCCGTTCCTATGTTTTTCCAATAAATCGTATAAGCACCGTTAGCGAGGATATGGTCAAATGTTCCGACTATATGATTATCTTTTACGATTATTTTGGAAGGATGGACAGCTGTTCCGTTTTCGCTTTTGACAGAAAAAGTGCTTGTTTCTTCAAGATTTTCTTCAAAATTTAGATGAATTTGATTCAACGAGTGTGTGACGACTTCTCCGTTTTTTGGAGAGGAGTCTTCCAAATGTGAATGTGCGAAAGCTTGTGTTCCGATTGGAATGAATAAAAGCGATGTTAGCAACGCTATTTTTCTTAGCATCATTCTCAACTCCGATATAGTGTAATATGGCTGTTCTTCATTTTATCATCAAATATTTAGAGGTAAGACTACTGGACCTGAAAGTTCACAATACGTTCAAACTTTTTGTTTTCATTTTCGTCACAAAATTGACACTATTTCTCCTTTTTTTTACTTTTCTGCAGATAATTTCAATTGGAATCTGAATTTAGACAATTGAGGAATGGAAAATAAGTGGGTAGTCGCATAAACAGTAGAAATACTCGTAGAAGGAAAACGTAGGCTCCTATCGAATTCGCACAAATCGCATCGAATGGTGGACAACGGTTGCATATGTAATGTAGTATCAAAAAGATATACGCGAATGATGGAATTGATTAAGCATCAATCCTTATAATAGAAATAAGACGATTTTTTTAGCAAAAAGGAGCTAGTTATGATAACTATTCAAGAATTAAAGCCTTTTATAAAAGAAGCATGGGAGAAAGCAGGATTTGAAACCCAGACATCTGTTCAAAATTCAGCCATACCGATAGCCCTTGAGGGTAGGGATGTCATTGTGGAATCGCCGACAGGTACAGGAAAAACGCTTGCCTATTTATTGCCGGTCCTCCATATGATAGATGCTACCAACCAAGGCGTCCAGGCTGTTGTCCTTGCATCTTCCCAGGAGCTTGTCATGCAGGTGTACCAAGAATTTCAAAAATGGTCAGAAGGTAGCGGGATACGTGGTGCTTCTTTCATTGGCGGCGCCAACATGAAACGGCAGCTGGAAAAATTGAAAAAGCGTCCGCAAGTGATTTTTGGAACACCGGGTAGAACGTATGAATTGATAAAACAAAAAAAGCTGAAAATGCACGAAGTCAAAATGGTCGTCCTTGATGAAGGCGATCAGCTAATCGTTCCTGAGCACATTGGCACGATCCGCAATATTATAAAAAGTACGCTTGCAAGCCGTCAAGTGATGATGTTTTCTGCAACGCTCAAACCTGACACTGAAAAATTTGCGCGTGAGTTGACAAAAGATCCAGAGGTAATCCGCATTAATAAAGAAGAAGAGATTCCATCCGGGGATGTCGAGCATATTTTTTTCTCATGTGAACCAAGGGATAAAATGAAGATGCTTGAAAAAATCGTCCGCCTCGAGAAGGTTAAAGTACTTGCTTTCATCAATGATATTAGCGAAATTACGATGCTGGCCGCAAAGCTGCAATACAAGGAGCTGTCTGCAGGTCTTTTGCATAGTGAATTAAAGAAACTGGAGCGTCAGGCCTCGATGAAGGATTTCCGCGATGGAAAGCTGAAGATGCTGATTGCCACGGACGTAGCGGCAAGAGGACTTGATATTCAAGGCGTAACCCACGTCGTCCATATAGACCTTCCGAAGGATATCAACCAGTATGTCCATCGGTCGGGCAGAACGGGAAGAATGGGTGCAGATGGTACAGTCATCTCGCTTGTGACCGACCGTGAAGAGCGCGAACTAAAGCAAATTTGCCGCGAATTAGGTGTATCCTTGGAAAAACGAGTCTTTTACAAAGGCCAAATCGTTGCCGAAGAAGACCGCACACCATCAAAACCGGTTAAAGCTAAACGATAAAAGTCAAAGCCATGCCAATACGCGCATGGCTTTTTGCATGCTTTTTTAGGATCATTAACTAAGTTTCATACAAATAAGAAATAAACCTCATTTGAAACCGAATTATAGATAAAATGATGGGAATTGTAGATAAACGATCGAAATTTGTAGATAAACTCCAAGATTTTGTAGATAAACTCCAAGATTTTGTAGATAAATGCTGAATATTTGAAGATAAAAAACAAAAAATTGTAGATAAGCAGTTAGACTAGACAGGGCAACTGGTGAAAACGCAGAAAAGTAGATGATCTTCAGGACACAAGTGTTGAGGGAATTTAAAAATTTTACGATTGATCCCCAAAAGTCGATGATAAACCATTTTAAAAAGGGTTATTTCTATTAAACAGCGAATTATTATATAAAAAATGAAAAAGGGGATCAGGAAGTGCAAAATCCTAAACTGAAAAAATTGGTAAATGAATGGCTTGAGGAAGCGACGATTCATGATATGCAGGCAAAAATGGAAAGCGGAGAGCTTTCATCGAAAGAGCTTGTGTTAATGTACATACATCGAATTTCAAAGTACGACAATAAACGGATTAACTCGATACTTGAAATCAATCCTGATGCGCTACACATTGCAGCCGCACTGGACGCGGAACGGAAGCAAATTGGTTCGCGTGGACAGTTGCACGGTATTCCCATTTTAATAAAAGACAATATTGATACGGCTGATAAAATGCATACAAGCGCCGGGTCCTATGCATTGAAGGATTCAATCGCAATGGAGGATTCCTTTGTGGCGAAACAATTGCGCAATGCGGGTGCGGTGATTCTTGGAAAAACGAATATGACCGAATGGGCAAATTTTATGGCCAACAATATGCCAAGCGGATACAGCTCACGTGGAGGGCAAGTACTTAATCCATATGGACCCGGCAAGTTTGATGTTGGCGGATCGAGCTCGGGGTCAGGTGCTGCAATTGCAGCGAATTTTGCAGCTGCGGCTGTCGGAACAGAAACATCAGGCTCCATCCTCAATCCATCCTGCCAAAATTCGCTTGTTGGCATTAAACCTACCGTCGGCTTAATAAGCAGAAGTGGCATCATCCCCATCGCGCATTCTCGTGATACAGCGGGGCCGATGGCAAGAACCGTCGAGGATGCGGCGATTCTGCTGACTGCTTTAATGGGAGTTGATGAAAACGATACGATTACGAAAACGAATCCGCTTGATTGGAAGGATTTCTCCTTGTATTTGAACGGAAATGATTTGAAAGACCTTCGAATTGGAATTGCGCGAGATGGGTTTGTTGATGAATTGAACGAAGAAAAGAAGGCGATTTTTGAGAAAGCGGTTGATGTCTTAAAGGGGTCAGGTGCAGCCATTGTAGAAGATATAGTCATTTC
>JAUZPT010000324.1 GCA_030705745.1 Bacillota bacterium
CTATCTTGGATAAGGACAGCGTGAACAATTCGCCGTTGGTGGAGGAGTTTTTGAATCGTCAGGATGGAATGGTGAAAAATTCATCGAATACACTTTTTAAATCTATTGTAGTGACGATGGATAAAGTTTATTTTTCTCCCCTTTCCTCCGGAACGTTGAAAAGGCGATCGGGACAAACAAATATGTTTTAATTTTTATATTTATAAGTACCTGTTGCCAACGACAGAAGGCAGCATTAACCTTTGAAAATTAAAAGATGTATCATTGGACAATCCAGAAGAACGTTTTCTTTTGAACATATAAGAATTTGCGGTAAGAAAATGAAAGTGTAGGTGAACGGTATGACAATGGAGCAAAAGGCAGTTGAAGAACAAGCATATGATGAGAATCAGATACAGGTATTGGAAGGGCTGGAGGCAGTCCGGAAACGCCCTGGTATGTATATCGGTTCCACGAGTAGCAGAGGACTTCATCACCTCGTTTGGGAGATTGTCGATAACAGCATCGATGAAGCTTTGGCAGGCTATTGCAATGAAATTAATGTAATCATCGAAGAAGATAACAGTATTACTGTCATCGATAATGGCCGAGGCATTCCAGTAGGAATCCATGAAAAAATGGGTCGCCCTGCAGTGGAAGTCATCATGACGGTTTTGCATGCCGGCGGTAAATTTGGCGGCGGCGGTTATAAGGTTTCAGGCGGTTTGCATGGTGTAGGCGCATCGGTTGTAAATGCCTTATCATCAGTACTAGAAGTGTTTGTGCACCGTGAAGGGAAAATACATTATCAAAAATTCGAAAAAGGCGCCCCTGTTGCCGATTTAAAGGTAATTGGCGAAACAGACACCACTGGTACAACGACTCATTTTAAACCGGATGGTGAAATTTTCACGGAGACGCTGGAATACGAATACGATATTTTGGCAAACCGCATTCGCGAACTTGCTTTCCTTAATCGTGGCCTTAAGATTACCATTCTCGATAAACGAGTGGAAAATAAACATAATGAATACTACTATGAAGGTGGTATTAAGTCGTACGTTGAGCATTTAAACCGTACGAAGGAAGTTCTTCATGAAGAACCGATTTACATGGAGGGCGAAAAAGACGGCATCACGATTGAAGTCGCTCTGCAATATAACGAAGGCTACACCGGAAACATTTATTCCTATGCAAACAATATCCACACCCATGAAGGCGGCACTCATGAATTTGGATTCAAGACAGCCTTAACGCGTGTGATTAACGATTACGCAAGAAAACACGGCATTTTCAAGGAAAACGATACGAATCTTTCCGGTGACGATGTTCGCGAAGGATTGACGGCTATCGTATCGGTCAAGCATCCAGATCCGCAGTTTGAAGGGCAGACGAAGACGAAACTAGGTAACTCCGAAGTTAGGGCAATTACTGATTCTGTATTTGCTGATCGTTTTGAAAAGTTCCTATTGGAAAATCCAACCGTCGCCAGAAAAATTGTTGAAAAGGGTACTATGGCGGCAAGAGCACGTTTGGCAGCAAAAAAAGCAAGGGAACTGACACGCCGCAAGAGTGCACTAGAAATCTCGAGCTTGCCAGGAAAACTTGCTGACTGTTCCTCCAAGGATCCGTCGATCAGTGAAATTTACGTCGTTGAGGGTGACTCGGCGGGCGGATCTGCGAAGCAAGGCCGCGATCGACACTTCCAGGCTATTTTGCCGCTGCGCGGGAAAATATTGAATGTTGAAAAGTCACGCCTTGATAAAATCCTCTCAAACAACGAAGTCAGAGCGATCATTACAGCGGTTGGAACAGGCATTGCCGAGGATTTTGATCTCGCGAAGGCACGATATCATAAAATTGTAATCATGACCGATGCGGACGTTGATGGAGCACATATCCGCACATTGATTTTGACATTCTTTTATCGCTATATGAGACAAATTATTGAAGCTGGCTATATTTATATTGCCCAGCCTCCACTTTATAAAATTCAGCAGGGCAAACGAATCGAGTATGCTTATAACGACAGGCAGCTCGATGAAATTCTCGCGGAGCTTCCTAGTACGCCGAAGCCTGGTATCCAGCGCTATAAAGGTCTCGGGGAAATGAACCCGGGGCAGCTGTGGGAAACGACGATGGATCCTACTACGAGAACCTTACTTCAGGTAACGCTTGAAGATGCGATTGAAGCAGATGAAACCTTTGAAATCCTGATGGGCGATAAAGTTGAACCGCGCCGTTTGTTCATCGAGGAAAATGCACTATATGTTAAAAATTTAGATATCTAACAAGTGAAAAAGCAGGATGGATGTATGGCATCTATCCTGCTTTACATAGGAGTTAATTGGTTAGGGCTTGCCGAAGTGATGCAATTGAACGAAAGCTCACATCAAGAAAGTCTTATCATCGTCACTCAGGTGATATCGATGATTAAACGTTTTTAAGAAGGAGGTTTACCATTATGTCTGAAATGTCTGATTCTCGAGTAAAACCGATAAATATAAGCCAAGAAATGCGTTCATCTTTCCTTGATTACGCAATGAGTGTTATTGTTTCGCGTGCCCTTCCTGATGTCCGGGATGGACTTAAACCTGTGCATCGCCGGATTTTATATGCCATGCATGACCTTGGAATGCATTCGGATAAACCGTACAAAAAATCCGCCCGTATCGTGGGAGAAGTTATCGGTAAGTATCATCCGCATGGTGACGTTGCTGTTTATGACACGATGGTAAGGATGGCCCAGGACTTCAATTATCGCTATATGCTGGTCGATGGACATGGCAACTTCGGATCGGTGGACGGCGATGCAGCCGCCGCGATGCGTTACACAGAAGCACGTATGTCGAAAATTTCAATGGAATTGCTTCGCGATATCAATAAAGATACCATCGATTATCAGGACAACTATGATGGCGCAGAAAGAGAACCGATTGTCATGCCTGCCCGTTTTCCAAACCTGTTGGTCAATGGGACATCGGGAATTGCTGTAGGAATGGCTACAAATATCCCACCGCACCAGTTGGGTGAGATTATTGACGGTGTACTTGCGTTAACGAAAGATCCTGATTTAAGCATTCAGGATTTGATGGAATATGTAAATGGACCGGACTTTCCGACTGCAGGATTAATTTTAGGAAAAAGCGGCATCCGAAAAGCCTATGAAACGGGAAGAGGATCCATTCTTCTTCGTGCAAAGGTTGAAATTGAACAAAAAGCAAACGGGCGAGAAATTATCATCGTCCACGAGCTGCCATATCAAGTGAACAAAGCGAAATTGATTGAAAAGATCGCTGAGCTTGTTCGCGATAAAAAAATTGACGGCATTACGGATTTACGCGATGAATCCGACCGTAATGGCATGCGGATTTTTATGGAAGTACGCCGCGATGCGAATGCGAATGTCATCCTGAACAATTTATACAAACAAACAGCGCTCCAGACAAGCTTTGGTATCAACTTGCTTGCGCTTGTTGATGGACAGCCGAAAGTGCTGAATCTAAAGCAGTGTTTAGTGCATTATCTTGAACACCAAAAGGTTGTCATTCGACGCCGGACTGAATTTGAATTAAGAAAAGCGGAAGCAAGAGCTCACATTTTGGAAGGCCTCCGGATCGCACTTGATCATTTGGATCAGGTTATCGCTTTGATTCGAAGTTCCCAAACGACGGAAATTGCCCGCGAAGGCTTAATGACCAACTTCAACCTTTCCGAAAAACAAGCGCAAGCGATTCTCGATATGCGTTTGCAACGGTTGACTGGTCTGGAAAGAGAGAAGATTGAAGAAGAATTCCAGGCGCTCGTTCAGTTAATTGCGGAATTGAAAGCTATATTGGCAGATGAAGAAAAAGTTCTGGAGATCATTCGCGAAGAATTAAGCGAAATCAAAGAACGATTCAATGATAAGCGTAGGACGGAAATCGTCAGCGGCGGATTTGAACATTTGGAGGACGAGGATTTAATCCCAGTCGAAAACATCATTCTAACCTTGACGCACAACGGTTATATTAAACGTCTGCCTGTTTCGACCTACCGTGCCCAAAAGCGTGGAGGA
>JAUZPT010000325.1 GCA_030705745.1 Bacillota bacterium
GGCTTGATCATGGGACTTCTTCTGGCTATTTTGATGGAACTCGGGGTGAAATGGACAAGCCTTGAAGGTCATCCTGCTGAAGCACAACCAACTAAATAACCATTTAAAAGAAAAGCCAGGCGGCTGCCTGGCTTTTTTCCTTTTTTAGACTTCCAATGATTGTCCTTCTTCAACAATGTGATAAAGCAAATGTGCCAAGTGATGAATTGGGCCGTATTCCTCTTCATCTGCTTCTTCGCCTTCTACTGCTTCCGCTTCCTCATTATATTCCTGGTCATTTAAGTATAGCGCCATAAATTCATAGAAATCTTTCATTTGGAAGGAATAACAAGCGGTCGGATCATCATTGCCCTCTTCATATTGAAGGACAAGATAGGATACATCTCCATCTGCACCTTCCGCATCAAAAAAAATAAAAAAACCAATATTCGTATCAATTTCAAATAGATGACGTGTACCGCCTTCAGTGGCTTTAGTAAAATCCTCTTCACTTAGTTTTTGAATCTGCATTGAATCTACTTTGTCCTGCTGGTGGAAACCGACTACAAAGGATCTCATTTGATCACTCCTCTTTTACTAAATTTAAAAACAACTATCATTACTATACCCTTATTTGGAAAAAATAGATCCTTACACATCACGAATGTATATGAATTAGGGAATTTAATATAAAAAACTCACATCGCTTCTAATGATATACATAAGAAAAAGCAGCCAATTTGGCTGCTTTTAGCTAATTATTTATTTACGAGCCCAACTGCAGTTGCCAAGCTCCGCGTGCTTTCAACCGGAGATTCAGCCATGCTGATGGCAGTGATGACCGATACACCATCCGCTCCTGCCTCCATTACGATGCCTGCGTTGTCCGCCGTAATGCCCCCAATTCCGACGATAGGAATGGAGATTCCTTGAGATCTTAGAGTTTCAATTAACGCTGTTCCGTTTGCATCTTTTGCATCTTCCTTTGTGGAAGTCGGAAAAATTGGGCCAATGCCGAGGTAATCGGCGCCTTCCGCAACTGCCTTTTTCGCTTCTTCCACAGAATGGACAGATACTCCTAGTATTCCGGTTCCAATTCTCGCCCGAACTAGACTGGCCCCTTCATCTTCCTGCCCGATGTGAACTCCATCCGCTTGAAGTGCTAATGCGAGTTCGATATCATCATTGACGATAAAAGGAACGCCGTATTCTCGGCAAAGCGCATGAATGCTTTTTGCAAGTTTAGTTTTTTCAGCTCCAGTTAGGGCTTTATTGCCCTTTTCACGAAATTGAAAAATCGTCACTCCGCCCTCAAGCGCTTCTCGTATAACTTCGAGAGGATCCATAAGGCAGTTATTGCTTCCCATAATAAAATAAACCTTTAGTTGTTTCCGCAGATTTTCACTTGTCACCCTCATCAAATTCCATACCTGCCTCTCTACTTGTTCTCGCGCCGGTATGCCCAATGATTCGTCGGACCATGTCCGTTCCCAATCCCTAAATCATTAAAAATAGCCGCCTCTATAAACCGTTTCGCTGTCTGCACAGCTTCATTCACTGTGCTTCCCTTCGCCAATTCCGCGGTAATCGCTGCGGCAAATGTACAGCCCGTTCCATGAGTATTCTTGGTTTCTATTCTTTCACTGCTAAAATATACAAATTCATTGCCATCGTATAAGAGATCAATTGCTTCCCGATTCTCATCATGTCCGCCCTTTATGACAATATGAGCAGCCCCAAATCCAAACAACATTTTCGCTGCACGCTTACGGTCTTCCATATTGAGAATCTGACGGCCTGTCAGTACCTCAGCCTCAGGTATATTGGGTGTAATGACAGTCGCTAGAGGAATCAAATAACGTTTAAGAGCAATTAAGGCCTCATTTTGCAAAAGAGTGGCCCCACCCTTCGCAATCATTACAGGATCAACGACTAAATTTTTAAAACCGTACTCACTGATTTTCCCTGCCACGGCTTGAATAATTTCACTGCTAAAAAGCATCCCTGTCTTTACCGCATCCGCTCCAAGGTCAGAACCAATCGAATCAATCTGCTGTTCAACTGCTTCAACAGTCATCGGATATACGCCTTGAACACCTAGCGTATTCTGGGCTGTTACCGCAGTCAGGGCAGACATGCCAAAAACATCAAGTTCCTGAAACGTTTTCAGGTCCGCCTGTATACCGGCACCACCTCCACTGTCAGAGCCGGCAATTGTTAATGCTTTAACTACTTTTCTCATAAGATTGCCTCCCTTTAAAGGCTTTCAATCCTTGCGTATTTTTCAACGTCCTTGGCCGATATATTTGATAGCTCATTTAATAATTCGATTTGAAAGCTTCCCGGACCTTTTTCTGCCGTTTTGCTTGCAGCGAGCTCCGCTGCCACCTCATAAGTCACAAGCGCTGCAGCCGAAGCTAGCACAAGGTCTTTTTCAACAGCTGCGAACGCACCAACTACCGAGGTCAACAGGCAGCCTGTACCAGTTACTTTTGTTAAAATTGGATGCCCGTTTCGGATAATGTAGTGGGCAGTTCCATCGGATATGATATCTTCTTTTCCAGTAATGACAACGACCATGCCATACTGGCGGGCAACCTTTTCAGCAAGTGCCCTGACATCACCATTTCCTTCTCCTGCATCTACGCCTTTTATTGACCATTCTTCACCGGCAACATTCGCGATTTCAGCTGCATTTCCTCTGATGATTGAAACTTTAATTCCATTCATAATTTTTCTGGCTGCTTCAGTTCTAAAAGGGGTCGCACCGGCACCAACTGGGTCAAATATTACGGGTACTCCGTTTTCATTCGCTGATTTCCCTGCGATGAGCATCGCTTCAACTTCCTCTGAGCTAAGCGTTCCCATATTTAAAACAAGCGCTCCGGCGATTTTGGCCATGTCTGCGACTTCTTCCTTTGCATAGGCCATTACAGGTGATGCACCCAACGCCAACAGGCCATTCGCAGTAAAATTCGTAACAACCACATTCGTAATATTATGGACAAGCGGATTTACCTGTCGTACCTGTTCTACTATCTTTGCCATTTTTTCGATATTCATTATTCTTCCATCCTTCCAATGTATTAATCAGTCGAGGCCAAGTGTGCTTATGCAAAAAAGACACTATGCGTAAGCAAAGTGTCTTTGATAGACGGATTAATGCTATTTTCACGATAAGTAAAAATAGCCTGATCTCTTCTCCCTACGCTGGCATTACCCAACAGGTTCATCCGGTCAACGGCAGAATATCCGTACTCTCAGCCTCTTCTTCAGGCTCCCGATTGATTATACAGTTTTGATAAAAGTGTACCGTTACATACTTAAAAATGCAACAATTATCTGCTATGATACTAACTCACCTTAGTATATAAATGTAGAAAGGAAAAATTACGATCTTCTATGATTGATATAGTTCTTAATCCAAATTGGAAGGCGGATACTGAAGCTCATGAGTAAAATAATTACGACTAAAACTGCGGCCGATTTGTTGGCGATTTCTTTCGCGTCAGCAACCAACGCTTCTGATTGAATATACCATAGATGAACTGGTAATGTTCCACCAGGTGACATAAGGTGGAAATCCCACATATTATCGGAAGCACTTGTACCGCCGACCAATAAAATAACCGCTGATTCACCAATTGCCCTGCAAGCGGTCAGACTGATCCCGGTTAAAATCCCATTCATTGCCGCTGGCACAACGATTTTTATAATTCCTTGTGCCTTCGTGGAACCTAAAGCAAAGGAAGCCTCCTGAAGTTCTATTGGAACTGTGCTGATGGCTTGTTCTGTTACTCTCGTTAACATCGGTAGGTTCATGATGGATAGAGAAATGGCTGCACCAATGACTGTTAAGCCGATGTCTAAATAATCAACAAAAATAACATAACCAAATAGTCCAATTACAATAGATGGAACAGATGCCAGCCCTTCCACACAAGTCCTTACTATTTCCGTTAAACGGTTGTTCGGAGCATATTCCGAAAGATAGATTCCAGCTCCCAATCCAATCGGTATCGAAATTACCAATGACAGAAATAACACATA
>JAUZPT010000326.1 GCA_030705745.1 Bacillota bacterium
AAAGGTTGAAAAATTTTATCTAATACCTTTTGTGGAATACCGTTGCCGTTATCCTTAACCGTTAGTTCAATAGTGTGATCTTTATTTTTAGTTGCAACCGAAACAGTAGGTTCGTAATTCTCAGGTTGTTGTTTCTTTTTTTCTGTTACGGCGTAAAAGGCATTGTTATATAAATTCAACAATACTCTTCCAATATCCTGCGGAATGATATTGATTTTGCCAATGCTCTCATCAAAATCAGTTACCATTATTGCATTGAAATTTTTATCCTTAGCTCTTAAACCATGATAACTCAAACGCAAGTATTCATCTGCTAAGGCATTAATATCGGTTGGCTCTTTTACGCCTGTGCTTGATCGTGAATGTTGCAACATCCCTTTTACGATGGCATCAGCACGTTTGCCATGATGATTTATCTTTTCTGAATTTTCTTTAATGTCTTTTGCAATTGCTTTTACTTCATCCATATCTCCCTTGTCCACTTCCGCAGTTAATTCATCAATCAACTCTGTATTCACTTCCGAAAAATTATTGACGAAGTTCAACGGGTTTTGAATTTCATGCGCAATACCAGCAGTGAGTTCTCCAAGGCTTGCCATTTTTTCTGATAGTATCAATTGTTTTTGCGTAGCCTGCAATTCGCTAAGCGTTTCTTCTGCTTTTTTTCTTGCTGCTTTTATTTCTATCAAATCGTTTTCAGCCTGCAAAGCATGTGCTTCTGCAATTTTCAGATCGTTAAAACGGGTAAACGTAAGGTTGAATACAATCGCAAATCTTTCCAGCAGTTGTAACGTTGCTTCGGGCTGCTCTTCCGGCGAAGCCATACCAATAAGTCCTTTTGAAAAATAAGCAATGTATTGCCATCTTCTTTTTTGTGAAAGCCCACCCTTAAACGGAATATGCAATTCTTCACCGAGGTAATGAAAGTAGTCTGCCAGTTCCTTCCCCTGCATATCGATCACAATGGATTTTTTTTTTCTGTTTCCATCCATCGTACATTTTTTTCATAGACACATTTTTGGAAGCGTCACCTTTAAACATGGTACTTACTTTTGAGCCATCTTCGTCCGTGATCCAGAATTCCATGTCACTGGATTTATCTTCCATGGTACCAATATATAAGCGGTTTGGCTCGATACCTAAATGAATAAGTTGCTGAAAAAGAACAGCAGCCGTTTCTGCAAGTTCATCGGATTTCTGCATGGCCAGCGTTCTGCTACGTACTTTTTCCAATGCTGCTTCTATTTGTGCTTCGCGTGCCTGCGCTTCGGCTTTTTGAAGATCAAGAAATCTTGTATATGTCTGTTCAAATACTTTTCCAAATCGTTTAAAAATATCCCACATTTCAGGAACTGGGTCATAGGTAATGAACATGAGGTAGCCTTGAGAGAAAAAAGCACAATGCGTAATTTGAAATGTCGGAATTTAAAACCCGGAATCCTCCGCATCATCAAAATATTTTTTTACCCCGGGAAGATTGAACATGTATTTGTAGGTTTTTTCTAATTCTTTGCCGCTTGATTCCATCACAAAGTATTCTTCTCCTCTTTGTCTGGCCTCGTAAATCTGCTTGAAGAAAATATCTTCATCATATGGCAGCCTGAAAGGCGTCTGTATGCTCCCGTCGGGCGCACTGGCCCATGCGGTCGTTGAGATGTTATCAGGATTCCAGATTTGAAAAGCGGTTGACCAGGCCTTAATACCCAAATCACTTACTTGTTTAAATAATAATGATGCGGCATCTGCCAGTTCATCACTTCGCTGCATGGCCATCGTTCCTGCACGCACCCTTTCCAATGCTAATTGAATCTGGCTTTCTCTTGATTGTGCTTCGGCCTTTTGAAGATCGAGAAAACGGGTATAGGTTTGTCCAAATGCATTGGCAAATCTTTTTAATAAGGCATCCTCCTCGTCGCTGAAAGGTATTGTGTTGAATCTGCAAATTGAAACCCAGGTGTCTTTCAAAATCACCATTGACCATGCATAGCCAGACTTTTCATACATTGACTGTTTGATCTCTTCGGAGGTTAAATCCCTATATATTGTTTGGGTATTAATGTAATCCTGCCACGAGTCTTTCTCTTCTTTTGAGAAAACGTCTTTAAATAGATCTGTACCATCCGTCCTGAAGGTTTCAATATTTTTTTCCACATGGTGGAAATAGGGGTGATCTATGCGGGGAAAATGAACATAATTATTAAAAATAGTACCATCGTCTGCTGCCACCTCAATCCATAAATCCCAATCTCTGCCGGTTATTCCGTTGCTGAAATCCGCAACTTGCAGATTTACTCCCAGCTTTACGAGTTGCTCAACTAATAAATCCAGTACTCCCAGCAAATCATTTTGTTTCTGCATTGCCATTGTTCTTGCACGAATCCTTTCCAAAGCTAATTGAATCTGTGCTTCCCTCGCCTGCGCTTCCGCTTTTTGCAGATCGAGAAAACGGGTGTAGGTTTGTTGGAATACTTTTCCAAAACGCATGAGCGTGTTATTCTCTTCATCTGTATAAGGAATACCATCGAAATTCTCGATGTACAGGCCTACATTATCAAGCAATACGGTTGATCCGGCAAGGCCGGGACAGTTGAAATAAAATTCTTTTACTTCCTCTGTTAAGCCGGGAATAAGGCTTAAAAGGCCTTGGTAGAATTTGTTTTTTTCTTCAAAATTTAAATGGGTTGCAAAAAAATTGATCCCTTTTTCTTTGGCTTCATCAAATTGATTCGCCCACACTGAATCAAACCTGGGGTGGGTTATTTTAGAGGGTACTTCATGCTGGTCAGGTATCCAAAAATGCCAATCACCCCTTGGCTTATAATCGACAACAAATCCGGCATGATCTATACGTATATTTAAGTGAATGAATTGATCATATACCACCTGGATCACCTCTTTCAATTCTTCGCTTTTTGCATGCCCATAGAGCGGCTTCTTACTCTTTCCAATGCTCCTTCTATCTCTCCTTCCCGGGCATTTGCCTCCTCACTAATTTTTGTTTTCTTTTTCAACCGATCCAAAGCTGCACTCTTCTTGTCCAGTTGTTTTTGCAATTCATCTTTGGTTAACGATAATTTGTCTTTTTTCATTTTCATATTTATTATCTGATTGAAATATAAATAATAAAAGTAGCCCCTTCCTCCGCACCAGGATTTATTGGAAACGGCTACACGATGTATATTAAGTATTAGCAACCTTGTTCAATTTCTCCTTTAATGCGGGAAAATCAACCGGTTTGGTCAAAAAATCATCTGCGCCATAGTCCATGGCAAGTCTATAATTTTCATCGTCTCCATATGCAGTCATTATCATAACGTGCGGTTTTGGTGATTCATAGGTCTCTTTAATCTTTCGCAGCACCTGAAGACCGCTCATGCCCGGCATGTTGATATCGGACAGGATCAAAACAGCTTCATGACCATGTTCCTGTAAATAGTTCAAGGCATGCTCGCCAGGCTCCAGCATAATTGGAATTAAGTCAATTGTTTTATTTTTGGTTCTCAAACATTATTCTTTTTTTTGAATTTGATCTTTTGTTCCGACGATAATATCATATTTTCGATTTGGGCTGGTATTAATAATAAATCCTAGTTCATTATTTAAATTGTATGACTCGTCACCTCCCCCGAACTTTTCAGCTTTTACATAATATTTAATAGCTGTCAATTTTCCATTGTCTCCAAATTTTAAATAATCATAATTAAGTTTGAATCCTTTTTCTGCTAAATCTGCTTTGATTTCAGCCAGATCTGCAATGTCAAGTTTATTTGAGAAGTAGACCTCAATTAAACTGTTTTGATAGTATACTGGTGCCTCTTTAAAGTCTGTAAAAAATAATACCACCAATAGCCCAGTGATTACAATTTTTGAAAATTTCATGCTTTCGTTTTTTGGTTTATGAAATTAAATTATGAATGTGTAGCCGTAGGATTTCGCTCAACGTAAAAGTATTTGCGATGGCTGGGTATTCAATGATTTTTCTGCCGGAACAAAAGTACAGTAAACGAACAAAAAGATGATATTTTG
>JAUZPT010000327.1 GCA_030705745.1 Bacillota bacterium
AATGGGCGGAATGATGCCAGGCGGCCAACAAATGGGAATGCCGGGAATGGGTGGAATGATGCCAGGCGGCCAACAGATGGGGATGCCGGGAATGGGCGGAATGATGCCAGGCGGTCAACAGATGGGAATGCCGGGGATGGGCGGAATGATGCCAGGCGGCCAACAGATGGGGATGCCGGGAATGGGCGGACCACAAATGGGAGGATATCCGATGCACGGCTACGGAGGATACCCAATTCAAGGAAGCAGCTATCCGATGCAGAGCGGTTATTCTATGGGAGAAAATCCGTCGTCTGGATGCGGATGCTAATACAATGAATAATAAGTGTTAAAACAAAAGAAAAAGCACGCAATCTGCGTGCTTTTCTCATATCTTATTTTTTACCTTTGTGGCTGTCCTTTTTAGGCAGTTTTATTAAACACTAGTTTTGTTACATTAATATTGTGTTTATATTAAAAAATAGCAAATTTATGGTTGCGGAACGATTACATATAATAGAAGATTCGATTGAAAATATAGGATTAACAAGGCCCTTATTAGGTTATAAGAAAGATGTAATAATCAAAATCTTTTAACCATTTTTATTTTACTAAAATAAAGGGAGATGATATTTTAATAGAAGAAATAGATAAACGCTGTATTTTTCTATACGAACTGGGAGGAAATAGGGATGTTAAAAACAAATAAGAGAGAACTACACAGAGGGCTTGAAGAACGCCATATTACATTGATGTCCCTCGGTGCTGCAATTGGGGTGGGTCTATTTCTTGGATCGGCTTCAGCCATCAAATTAGCTGGACCAGGCATATTGCTTGGTTATGCATTTAGCGGACTGATCATGTTTTTTATCATGAGGGCTCTTGGAGAGATGGCAGTGCAGAATCCTGTCGCAGGTTCGTTTAGCAGGTATGCACGTGATTATTTAGGGCCGCTTGCAGGATACATAACAGGATGGAATTATTGGTTTCTTTGGGTTGTAACGTGCATGGCTGAAATTACAGCGGTGGGTATTTATATGGAATATTGGATCCCTGGAGTTCCACGTTGGGTTTGGGCATTAGCTGCGCTTGTGGCGATGACTACGGTTAACTTTCTGGCAGTAAAAGCATATGGGGAGCTGGAATTTTGGTTTGCTCTTGTAAAAATTGTCACGATTGTCGGCATGATCCTTGTCGGGCTCGGAATCATCGTCTTTGGATTTGGTAATGGCGGTGTGGCAACTGGAATCGGGAATTTATGGAATCATGGCGGCTTATTCCCACATGGCCTCAAGGGAGTGTTGCTGTCGCTGCAAATGGTTATGTTTGCGTACCTCGGTATTGAAATGATTGGTGTCACTGCAGGTGAAGTAAAGAACCCGGAGAAAACGCTTTCGAAGGCGATTGATTCGGTGTTCTGGAGAATTTTAATTTTTTATGTAGGTGCATTGTTTGTCATCATGTCGATTTACCCCTGGAATGAAATCGGTTTGAAGGGCAGTCCATTTGTTCTGACATTTCAAAAGGTGGGAATCCCATGGGCACCAGGGATTATAAATTTTGTTGTTTTGACAGCTGCATTGTCTTCATGTAATAGCGGAATATTTAGTACAGGTCGGATGTTATATAATTTGGCTGAACATGGCGAGGCGCCGAGAATTTTTGGAAGATTGACGAAAAATGGTGTGCCGGGACTGGCAGTTCTTGCATCAGCTGGAGCTTTGCTGCTTGGCGTTTTATTGAACGGAATTGTTCCTGAACAAGTGTTTACTTGGGTGACAAGCATCGCGACGTTTGGCGCAATCTGGACGTGGGCGGTCATTTTATTATCCCAAATCCGTTATCGCCGCAGTTTGAAAAATGAATACCACTCAAAATTAAAGTATAAAATGCCGCTTTTCCCTTTGTCGTCATATGTTTCTCTGGCCTTCTTAGCCTTTGTTATCATTTTGATGGGTTACGGAGAAGATACGCGAATTGCCGTGATTATCGGACCGCTTTGGATCGCTTTTCTCGTTCTATTTTACTTTTTGAAAGGCCTTCATAAAAGAACATAACCATATTACAGAGCGCCAAGTGCCATTTCGTACTTGGCGTTTTTTCTATTCGGAGTTATGCACATGTGGATAAAGTTCACATTTAAATTGTTAATGGATCGCTTAAATGAAAAATTGTTCACACCTTTCACACTTATCAACATGATTATGCAACTTATCAACATTCCCCTCCTTTTTACACACTAAAAATCAAGGTTTCGATTGGCATACTCTATCCCAACATTCAATAACCAAGATGTTAATAACACTTTACCCACAATTTCCCGCTGATTATCGTTAATTTCTCCGTCCAAAAATGCTATTCTGTATATGGAGGTGTTTAACATGGAAGATAAAAAAATTACACCGGAAGAGTTGTACGAGAAATTACAAAAAAACGAGCGTGTTTATATACTGGATGTAAGAGCTGAAGAAAAATACACAGAATTTCATATAGAAGATCCGAGGATTGAGAGCGTAAATGTTCCGAAAAATTTCATTTTGGAAGGAAAGGGCGAAGCTTCATCCTTGCCTGAAAAAGAAGAAGTCATCGTTGTTTGCACAACGGGAAATTCTGCAGCCAAATGTGCGAATATATTGGCACAGCAACAGGAAAAAGTGGTCGTTCTTGAAGGCGGGATCACGGCATGGAAGGATTTTATAAAAACAAGATAAGAAAGAAGAATGCCTGATGTTTGAAAAAGCAAAACATTTATTAGCAAAGCATTTTGGATATTCCTCGTTTCGTCACGGCCAGGAACAGGCAATCCGTTCCGTGCTTGAAGGCAAAAATACGATTACAGTTATGCCAACAGGTGGAGGGAAATCGATCTGTTATCAAATTCCGGCGCTCGTTTTGCCGGGGACGACGTTAGTCATTTCACCGCTCATTTCTCTGATGAAGGATCAGGTAGATGCCCTCACGCAAGTTGGTGTTCCGGCTGCATTTATTAACAGTTCGCTTACCTCGGGCGAAGCGTATGAACGAATGAGGGATGCCAGGCTAGGAAAGTACAAGCTGTTGTACATCGCTCCAGAACGACTCGGATCCCGCGAGTTTATTGAGGACTTAAAAAGTCTGGAGATTCCGCTCGTTGCTGTCGATGAAGCGCATTGTATTTCGCAGTGGGGGCACGATTTCCGTCCAAGCTATCGCCATATTCAACAAATGGTCGATACTCTGCCGCAGAAGCCTACCGTACTTGCATTAACCGCAACGGCGACACCTCGTGTCCGCGAGGATATTTGCGCGACGCTTCACATTGATGAAAGAAATACAATTATAACCGGGTTCGAGCGCGAAAATTTGTCATTTTCCGTTGTAAAAGGGCAAGACCGGTTCTTATTTTTAAAAGAATATATTAAAAGAAATCAAAAGGAAGCAGGCATTATTTACGCAGCAACGAGAAAGACCGTCGACCAGCTGTTTGAAAAATTGCACAAAGAAAACGTCAATGTTGCCCGCTATCACGCTGGAATGAACGATGCTGAGAGAAACCAAGAACAGGAGCGCTTTTTGCAGGATGAAGCAGCTGTCATGGTGGCGACTTCCGCCTTCGGAATGGGGATCGACAAGTCGAACATCCGATATGTTCTTCATTTTCAGCTTCCTAAAAATATGGAAAGCTATTATCAGGAGGCAGGACGTGCGGGAAGGGATGGGCTCAACAGTGAGTGTGTAGTCCTTTACTCATCCCAAGATGTACAGATCCAGCGCTTTTTGATTGATCAGTCTTCTGAAAGAGAGCGGATGGGACAGGAACTCGAAAAACTGCAGCAAATGGTTGATTATTGCCATACGGAAAACTGCCTGCAAGAGTTTATTTTGCGATACTTTGGCGAGACAGAAACGAAAGCCTGCGGACGCTGCGGCAATTGCACGGATGCCCGAAGCAGCGTCGATGTGACAACAGAAGCGCAAAAGGTGATGTCTTGCGTAATTCGGATGGGGCAGCGGTTTGGAAAAACGATGATCGCGGGGGTTCTGAC
>JAUZPT010000328.1 GCA_030705745.1 Bacillota bacterium
GATAAAGGGAAATTCTAATGCACCCTATATCAATTCTCTCATAAAGCAGGGAGCGTATTTATCAAATTATCACGCGATTGAACACCCAAGCCAACCCAATTACCTGGATTTGTTTTCAGGGGCAAATCAGGGGGTAATTAATGATGGAATTCCTAAACACAAGTTTTCTACCGCTAATTTAGGGAGTGAGTTGCTTCAGAAACATTTTACGTTCGCAGGGTATTCCGAAGATCTTCCCTTCGTTGGATTTAACGGTGGCTGGACGAGTAAGGGACCGTACGCGCGCAAGCATAATCCATGGGTAAACTTCACAAATATTCCTAGGAAAGCGAATCAGCCGTTGACTAGTTTTCCTAAAGATTTTAGGCGATTGCCTACGGTTTCCTTTGTCATTCCTAACCTGAAACATGATATGCATGACGGAACGATTGCTGCGGGAGATCAATGGCTAAAGAAACAAATCGATCCTTACGTCCAATGGTCAAAAAAGCATAATAGCCTTTTGATTGTGACTTGGGATGAAGATGACAGTTCAGAGCACAATAAAATACCAGCTATTTTTGTAGGTCCTATGGTGAAAGTAGGACAATTTAGTCAGTATTCCTCACATTTTAGTTTATTAAGGACCATATAAGAGATTTATAAGCTTTCATATGCAGGTAAAATTGCAAGAGTTGAACCTATAAAGGGCATATGGAAATAAGGCTGACTCAAAAGGTCAGCCTCATTTTTTGCTATAATCTCTATATTTTAGAAAGTCAGTTTTGGAGGTTGGAACTGCTTTTATTACATTTCCGCTTTTATCCTTCGAAATTTCGTATTCACGATATGTTTCGAAGATGTAATTACCAACTTTTTCTCTTTTTTCCAGCCTTTCTTCCAAGATAGGAATTTGTGGTGGGGTAGGCTCTTTTTCCATTTGCGCCATAACTGGTTCGCTTTTGGATGTGACATATGCTTTATTCATGAAAGAATCAGGTGATTCCAAGTACGCGCTAAACCCAAGGGTTAAAAGCAACAAGACCGGTGTGATTTTCGTTTTTACATTCATGTTCTCAAGCTCCTTTTTGCATATAAATCTTTGTAACCATCATATGCATGTCCTGAAGAGATATTCGAAAGAATTTATCAACTAGGATTCAGGCAAAAGTATTTTTTTGTTGTAATAAATAATCTGAAAATATAAACTTTTATTTTTTTGATGCAAAATGAATAAAAATGCGTTAATATACATATTAATTCATTTTATTTATTAGGAGTGTTAAATAATGAGTAAAGGTAAAGTAGTGTTAGCATATTCTGGAGGTTTAGATACCTCTGTCGCAATTAAATGGATTCAAGAAAAATATGATTATGAAGTAATCGCTTTAGGCCTTGACGTTGGGGAAGGAAAAGATTTGGAAGCGATCAAGCAAAAAGCTTTAAACACAGGTGCAATCAAAGCAATAATGGTGGATGGGAAAGAGCTGCTTGCAAAGAATTATATTTTGCCGGCTCTTAAAGCCAATGCATTATATGAAGGGAAGTACCCACTTTCATCTGCACTTTCACGTCCGTTGATTTCAAAATTACTTGTCCAAACGGCTGAAGAAGAAGGAGCAGTTGCGGTTGCACACGGCTGTACAGGTAAAGGTAATGATCAGGTCAGATTTGAGGTTTCAATTCAGGCGCTAAATCCTAACCTTGAAGTGATTGCTCCTGTACGCGAGTGGGGCATGACCAGGGACGAAGAAATCGCTTATGCAATGGAAAAGAATATCCCGATTCCGATTGATCTGGATAACCCATTTTCAATTGATGCAAATATATGGGGCCGTGCTTGTGAAGCAGGAGTTTTAGAAAACCCCTGGGCAGAGGCACCAGAAGCAGCATTTGCCTGGACAGCACCTCTTGAATCTACACCAGAACAGCCAGAGTATCTTGAAGTAGAATTTGTAAAAGGGGTACCTGTTTCTCTGAACGGTGAAAGTATGGAACTCGTTCCGTTAATTGAAAAATTGAATGAAATCGGTGGAAAACATGGTATTGGAAGAATTGACCATATTGAAAATCGCCTTGTTGGCATCAAATCCCGTGAGGTGTATGAAAATCCAGCCGCACTTATTTTAATAAATGCGCATAAAGAATTAGAATTCCTAACGTTAACAAGAGAAGTTTCACAGTTTAAAAGTTTGATTGACCAGCAAATGGCCAAGATTATTTATGAAGGACTATGGTATTCCCCATTAAAAAAAGCGCTTGATGCCTTTGTGGATGAAACCCAATCTGTTGTAACTGGTAAATTACGAATAAAACTATTCAAAGGAAACCACATGGTGGTAGGCAGGGAATCTGTAAATTCATTATATAATGAAGAGCTTGCTACGTATTTGAAGGGCGATATGTTCGACCATAACGCTGCTGTTGGTTTTATAAAGCTATGGGGTCTTCCTACAAAGGTGTTCGCTGAAGTTCATCAAAAAGAAAAACAGAATTCAAGTTTACACGTTTAGGAGGCTATTTGATGAGAAAGCTTTGGGGAGGACGCTTTGAAAAGGCGACAAACAAGCTCGTTGAAAAATATACCGCTTCGATTGAATTTGACCAGCGATTGGCGATAGAAGATATTGAAGGAAGCCTCGCCCATGCTCAAATGCTTGGGGAATGCGGGATCATTCCGGTGGAAGATGTTAAAAAAATTCAAGCAGGTTTAAAAACGATCAAAGAAAAAATCCAGAATGACGAAGTTGCTTTTACAATCGAAAATGAAGATATTCATATGAACATCGAGAAGCTGCTGATTGATGAAATCGGACCAGTTGGAGGGAAACTTCATACTGGAAGAAGCCGGAATGACCAGGTTGCGACGGATATGCATTTATTTTTGAAGAGAAAGATAGAAGAAATGATCTTGCTCTTAGAGGCAGTACAGCAGGCGATCGTATCTCAGGCCAAGGAACATGTTGAAACCATCGTCCCTGGATATACGCACCTGCAACGAGCTCAGCCGATTTCGTTTGCTCACAATATCCTCGCATATTTTTGGATGTTCCAACGCGACAAAGAAAGATTAGCAGAAAGCCTCAAGAGAGTGAATATGCTTCCGCTCGGGGCAGGTGCTCTTGCCGGCACGACCTTTCCTATTGATCGATCCCGGGTGGCACAATTGCTGGGTTTTGAAGACATCTATCCGAATAGCCTGGATGCAGTTAGCGATCGAGACTTCATTCTTGAATTCTTATCGAATGCTTCAATCCTAATGATGCATATTTCTAGATTGTCGGAAGAAATGATTATTTGGTCTAGCCAGGAATTTCAGTTCATTGAGCTAGATGATTCTTTTTGTACTGGTTCAAGCATCATGCCTCAAAAAAAGAACCCTGATGTGCCTGAATTACTACGTGCAAAAACAGGACGCGTTTACGGCAATCTGCTAGGACTGTTAACCGTGTTAAAAGGGCTTCCATTAGCTTACAACAAAGATATGCAAGAAGATAAGGAAGGCATGTTCGATACACTCGATACTTTGGAAGGGGCATTATTATTATTGGCACCGATGATTGAAACGATGAAAGTGAAGCAGGAGAGAATGAAGCAGGCAGTAACTGAGGATTATTCCAATGCGACCGACATCGCCGATTATCTAGTCAATAAAGGTCTGCCCTTTAGGGAAGCGCATGAAGTAATTGGAAAACTTGTTTTATTTGGAATTCAGCAGAATAAATATTTATTACAGCTTTCCTTGGAGGAATTTAAAGGGTTTAGCCCACTTTTTGAAGAGGATGTTTTCACCGTATTGCAGCCTGAGAATGTCGTCAATGCTCGCAATAGCTATGGAGGAACAGCGTTTACTGAGGTGGAAAAGCAGATTGTGCTATCGGAAAGCAAAATGAAATAAAGATGTTTAGAAGAAAGGCTGACAATTTGCATTGTCAGCCTTTCTTCTAATTTTTATTGTATACTCACTTCTCGTTGTTCATTTACAGGAACGTTTACATACAGCGTCTTCGTTAGAGAATTAAA